>NZ_JBSGZO010000038.1:0-28814 GCF_053611045.1 Streptomyces sp. NPDC054841
CGGCCGCCTTACGGCCGGACGAGTGTAGGCCGATCAGCCCGCCCAAGAACCAATAGGCCAAACAGACGAACTACACCTGATTCCTGATAGACCCGACCAGGTGGACGCCAAAAGACGGATCAGACTACCTGTGCCAGGTGGTGCCGAGCGAGGGCCCGAGGATGAGGACGGGTGCGTCGTCCGGACCGTCGATCCGGTACTGCAGGGCCTTCGGGGGCATCTGCGTCTGCGTCTCACTCACCCGCTCCACAGTAGCGAGCGGAGGCACGTGTTCCGGATCAGGGTGTCGCGGTCGAGACGACAAACACCATGGGCGAGGACGGATCGGTCAGATCGGCGGTGATGTCCTGGGAAGGCCGGGGATCGGGCTGCTTGTGCCTGGTCGCGGCCCAGTCCGCCTCGGGTCCGAAGACCCAGCCGACCGTCTCGGCGTCGCGTTCGCCGATGCTGATCTCGCCGGTCTTCAGATGGGCGCGGCTGGTACCGACGCTCGTGAGGAAGGTGTCGAGCCCGGCGGCCGTGGTGCGGAACTTGACGTACAGCCGGCTGGACTTCCAGTTGCTGGTCTCGTAGTACGCGACCTCGGTGGACTTCGTGGGGATCGGCACCTCGAAGACACGGCGCTTCGTCTTGGAGGGCCAGCTGTCGCGCAGTCCGGTGGCCGAGGACTCCGCCTCCTTGTCCCGGCCGCTGTCGCGGCTCTGCTCCGCGGAAATCACCAGGTAGCCGGCCGGGACGCCGATGAGCAGCACGATGACGATCGCGGTCAGCCAGCGTCGGCGGATCATATGGCGCCGGTCCTCGGGCGGACGTACGGGCTCGTCCACGGGCGGGGACTGTCGGGGCACGGTCACAAGGGGTCCTGGGGGGTGGTGCGGGTGGTGTTGCCGGTGTCGCCGTTGCCTCCGGGGTTACGGAGGGCCTGGGCGTACCGCTCGTATCTCTCGTAGCGCTCGACCCGGCGCCGATTGGCGCGCCGGAACCGCCGGGCGACGAGCCGGGCGAGGTCGGCCGCGCCGACCATACCGGCCTCGGGGCCGAGCTGTGCCTTCGCGATCCGGGCCTCCGGCCGGTAGCCGCGGCCGGTGAGATGGCGGCGGAAGGCGTCCCGGGCGGGGCCGATCAGCAGATCGTCGGCGGCACTGACCCCGCCGCCGATGACGAAGCAGGACGGATCGAGGGCTGCCGCGAGATTGGCGATGCCGACGCCGAGCCACTGGCCGATGTCCTGGAGCAGCTCGACGCACATGGCGTCGCCCTCACGGGCCAGCTCGGTGATCAGCGGGCCGGTGATGTCCGGGATGTTGCCCTTGACCCGCTCGATGATGTTGTACGCGACCGGCGAGTCGGCGGCGGCCAGCTCGCGGGCCTCGCGGACCAGGGCGTTTCCGGAGCTGTACTGCTCCCAGCAGCCGCGGTTGCCGCAGGGGCAGCGGTGCCCGCCCGGCACGACCTGCATATGGCCGAATTCACCGGCGACGCCGTACTTGCCGCGCTTGACCTGCCCGTCCTCCAGGATCGCGCCGCCGATGCCGGTGCCGAGCGTGATCATGACCAGATGGTCCTCGCCGCGGCCCGCGCCGAAGCGCCACTCGGCCCAGGCGGCGGTGTTGGCGTCGTTGTCGACCATGACGGGGACGGCGAGACGGTTCTGCAGCGAGTCGCGCAGCGGTTCGTTGCGCCAGGCCAGATGCGGCGCGAAGAGGACCTTGGAGCGGTCGGCGTCGACCCAGCCGGCCGCGCCGATGCCCACGGCGTGCACATCGTGCCGGTCGGAGAGGTCCAGGACCAGCTCGACGATGGTGTCCTCGACGACCTTGGGGCTCTTGGACTTGTCGGGTGTCTCGGTGCGGACCTTCTCCAGGATGATGCCGTCGGCGTCGACGACACCGGCCATCACCTTCGTACCGCCGATGTCGATGCCCACGGTCGGCACGCGGGGGGCGGTGAGGTGCGAGCGCCGCTCACGGGTGCCGACGGTCCGCAGTACGGTGGCGCGGGCGGAGCCCCGGTGTGCGAAGTCGCGGTACGTGCTCAAGGCGTCCCTGCGGGATGTGGAGGGCGGTCCGGATCACCGGAGGCGGACGGCGCCCGCCGTGCTCGATTGTGCCATCCGGGCAGCCCCGCGGGCCTGCGCGGCCGCGGGGCGGGCGTCCCGGAGGCTTCTCCCGCGGGGCGGGCGTCCCGAGGGCTGTGGCCGCCCTCACGCCGGGGCGGTGCCGGACCCGCCCCCGATGCCCTGAGGGTCGGGGGTCAGCGCCGTCGCCCGAAGGGCGGGGTCGGTGAAGGACCGCTCCACCGATTCGTCCAGGAGCTTCAGCTCCGTGCGCACGGCGGCCAGATGCGGCTCGGGCAGGGTGTCGAGGAGGCCGTTCAGCAGGGCCCGGAGCCGTCGGCAGACCTGCGTGGAGGTCGCGCCGTACTGGCGGATCTCGGTGAGGGCCAGCTGGAGGAAGTCCTCCCAGGCCCGGCCGGCGACCACCAGCCGGGGCAGACCGCGGCGGTCGTAGAGGGTGTAGCGGCGGCGCAGCGACGCCGCGCCGAGGGTGTGCAGGAGCGCCTCGATGTGGTTCAGCACCTGGACGGCTGTCGTGGGGTCGTTCACGGCCGGCGAGAGCGCTCTGATCGCGACGTCGACGAGGATGCGCAGGGCGAAGGCGGGGTCCTGTTCGATGGTCCGTTCGACGCCCAGGGCGACGAGCCCGGTCAGCTGCCGGGGGTCCGGCGGCGACGCGCCGTGGACCTCCATCAGCGTGGCGCCGGGGGGTACGGAGTCGCCCACCCGCTGGGTGAGCACGATCACGCAGTCGCGCCGCTCGGCGACGGCTCTCAGCCGCCCTGCGTTCAAGCCCTGGATCGTGCCGCCCTGCTCGCTGCGGACCGGGGTCACCGGGCCGCCGGGCAGCGGTCCGGGCGGGGCCCCGGCCCGGAGCGTTCCGCCGGCGGCCAGGGTCTCCCCCCGGGCGATCAGCCGTCGTCCCGCCCGTGACACCAGGTCGGCGATGGCCACGGGTCTGAGATTGTGGATGAACCGGTTGAGATAGATCAGGAGGAGCAGCAGACTCGCGGCGACGCCCGCTCCCGCCAGGGTGACACCGAGATCGGGCACGAAGTCCGTCTCGATGCGGCGCAGCAGCGAGAAGGCGAAGGCGAACGTTCCGGCGAAGGTGGCGAGCACCGCCTTCTGCAGCCGGTCCCGGTACCACAGACGCATGTAGCGCGGTGACAGCGTTCCGGTGGCCTGCTGGACGACGAGGACGCCGATGGTCACGACGAACCCGAGGAGAGCGACCATCGCGCCGACGATCGAACTGAGCACGCTGCTCGCGGTCGATGCGGAGTACTCCCACTCCAGCGGCACCTTCACTCTGGTGTCGAGCCACACCGTGGCGTCCGCGAGGAGGAAGCCGAGAATAATGCCGAGCAGCGGAACGATCCACAGACTTGCCATGGCGTACTGCCTCAGCCGGAAGGCCGTCGCCCAGGACATCATCGCTCGCGCCCCCGGGTTGTCAGCTGGTGCTTTCTCCTCCACCGTAGGGCCGCTTCCCGATGTACACGAATCATCCAGAAACTCCCGAAGAGCCCGAAATGCATTGACTGTCTAAGCTGATGGAGTGGCACGGGCCGCCTGGCCGGGGCGAAAGGGGTTCGCGATGAACGATTACCCGCTCGACTACCCCCTCATCGAGGACCACGGTCTCATCGGTGATCTGCAGACCGCAGCGCTCGTGACCACGCACGGCACCATCGACTGGTTCTGCTGTCCACGGTTCGATTCGCCGAGCATTTTCGGTGCGCTGCTGGACCGCAGCAAGGGCGGGTACTTCAGGGTCGCACCGGCGGACAAGACGTACACCAGCAAGCAGTTGTACCTGCCCGACACACCGGTCCTCGTCACCCGCTTCATGACCGAGGCCGGAGCCGGGGAGGTCCTCGACTTCATGCCGGTGACGGGCACGACGGCGACGAATCGCCATCGACTGGTCCGTCTGCTGCGATGCGTCCGCGGCAGCATCACCTTCGACGTCGACATCGTTCCGCGGTTCGACTACGGCCGCGCCCCGCACGAACTGCATGTCACCGAGAACGGGGCGGTGTTCGTCGCGGACGGCATGGAGCTGACCCTCCACGCCATCCGCGAGCCCGAGGACGTACGGCTCGTCACCGACGTCACCAGCGACCGTGACGTGCACGTCAAGCTGACCCTGGAAGCCGGTCAGGAGCGGGGAATCGTCATCGAGTCCTTCGCCGACGGCCCGCCGCGGGAGATCGGGCACGCCGAGTTCCAGCAGCTCTTCGACCACACGGTCCGGTACTGGCGCGACTGGCTCGCCCAGTCCCGCTACTCCGGCCGCTGGCGGGAGGCGGTGGAGCGCTCGGCCATCACGCTGAAGCTGATGACGTACGCGCCGAGCGGCGCGCTCGTGGCGGCGCCGACCGCCGGACTGCCCGAGCAGTTGGGCGGCGAGCGGAACTGGGACTACCGGTTCACCTGGATCCGCGATGCCTCCTTCTCCGTCTACGCCCTGCTGGGGCTCGGATTCACCGAAGAGGCGACCGCGTTCATGGTCTGGCTGCACGACCGGGTCCAGGAGACGGCGGGCAGCGCCGGCGGCACCGGGCCGCTCAACATCATGTACCGCGTCGACGGCTCCTCCGACCTGGTCGAGGAGACCCTCGGCCACTGGGAGGGCTATCAGGGCTCCAGCCCCGTACGCATCGGCAACGGCGCGGCCGACCAGCTCCAGCTCGACATCTACGGCGAGGCGATGGACAGCATCTACTTCGCCCACGAACGCGGTCTTCAGACGGGCTACCGAGCGTGGAAGTCGTTGCACACCATCGTCGACTGGCTCTGTGACAACTGGGACCAGGCGGAGGAGGGCCTGTGGGAGACCCGCGGCGGGCGCCAGGACTTCACCTACGGCCGGGTGATGTCCTGGGTCGCCTTCGACCGGGCGCTGCGGCTGGCCGCCGCGAGCGGCCGGCCGGCCGCTCACGGGCGCTGGAGCGGTGAGCGGGACAAGATCTACCAACAGGTCTATGACCGCGGCTGGGACGCCAAGCGCAAGGCGTTCGTACAGCACTACGGCAGCGAGGTGCTCGACTCGTCACTGCTGCGGATGTCCACCGTGGGCTTCATCACCCCGAACGATCCGATGTGGACCTCGACCCTGAACGCGATGGACCGGGAGCTGGTGTCCGACAGTCTGGTCTACCGCTACAACCCGGAGGCCTCACCCGACGGTCTGCGCGGCTCCGAAGGCACCTTCTCCCTGTGCACGTTCATCTACGTCGACGCCCTCGCGCGGGCGGGGAGGCTGGACCAGTCGCGGCTCGTGCTGGAGAAGATGCTGACGTACGCCAATCATCTGGGCCTGTACTCCGAGGAGATCGACCTGACCGGACGCCAGCTCGGCAACTTCCCGCAGGCCTTCACCCATCTCGCCTTCATCGATACGGCCCTCACCCTGGACGCGGCCCTGAACCGGGCACGCGGAAGAACCTCGCCGGCTGCGCCCACCGACGCGGCGTGAGCTGCCGGCGGTTCCTCCCGTCCGCTCACGACTCACTTGTCCCGGCCGTCCCGGGACCGAGGAGTACGGCCCTGTCGGCCGTGCCCGGGACGGGTGCCCCGGCCTCGGTGACGGGGTCGAGGCGCCCGTCGCCCCGTACCACGAACAGCAGGTCGTGCCCCGGCGGCGGGGCGTCGCCCGGCGCCCCGAGCACGAAGCGCGCGCCCTGCTCGTAGCGGGCGGCCAGGGTGTGCCGGACGAGGTCCCGCCCGAAGAGGATGTCCCGGCCGGTGCGGGTGGCGACGGCACCGGGGCTGTCCTCCGGGGGAGCGACCCGGTACACCGGGCCGTCGACGCTGTCGCGCACCACGACCGAGACCAGGGCGTTGAAGTCGTCGTCGTCGGTGAGCAGCAGGAGCGCGGTGACCCCTTCGAGCCGCGCCCCGGGGTCGGTGACGGTCGCCAGGAGTTCGCCCGGGGCCGTTTCGATGCCGGCCTGCCTGATGCGCTCGCGCTGTTCGTCGGACCCCGCCCACATCAGCACGTCGAGCCCGGCGGAGTGCAGACAGCGCCCGAGATCGATGACCCAGGGCTCACCGCCCACCAGAAGCGGCCTGGTGCGCGCCGACCGGACGACCCCGAGCCGCCCGGCGACCGGCCCGGCGGTCAGCCCGTACAGCAGGACCGTTCCGACGATGACCAGGAACGTGATCGGAAGGATCTCGGACGCACCGGCCAGCCCCTTGTCGGCCAGGTCGGCGGAGAAGGTCGAGGCAGTGGCGGCGGCCACGATGCCGCGCGGGGCCATCCAGCCGATGAACGCCCGCTCCCCTCCGGACAGTCCCGCCCTGTGAGTGGAGAGCCAGGCGATGAGCGGCCGTACCGCCAGGACGAGCAGGGCGATGAGCCCTGCGGCGGGCAGGAGGACGGGAGTCACGGACGACGGAGGGACGCCGGCCGAGATGGAGATGAACAGCAGACCGATGATCAGCTGGACCAGGGCCTCGAAGAAGGGCCGCCGGGCGGGCAGTTCGAGGCCGGGGAGGTTGGCGACCGCCGTTCCGGCGACGATCGCGGCGATGAGGCCCGTGTCGTCACGCAGGACGTCGCAGCCCGCAGACACCGCGACGACGGTGGCCAGTTGGGCCAGTGTGCCCAGTGTTTCGCCGAGCCGGAGGACGTGCAGGGCGAACCACAGGAGCGCGGCCCCCACCACGCCGCCCGCCAGGCCGATGACCGTGCTGACGATGAACTCGCCGAACCGGAAGCCCTGGCCCACCTGGAAGCCGCCGGCCAGGATCCCGTGGAAGACGAGCGCCCCGAGGATGCCGCCCACCGGGTCGATCAGCGATCCCTCCCAGACCAGGATGCGCCTCACCCGCTCCGATGGCCGGACGTGTTCGAGGAGCGGACCCACGACGGTCGGTCCCGACACGACGAGAATCACGCCGAGCATCGTGGCCGCGGCGAGCGGGACGCCGAACAGCGCGGGGCCGGCGGCCATGACCGCCCCCGAGGTGATCAGCACCCCCAGCAGCAGCAGTCGGAGCACCACCGATCGGGTACCGCCCCTGAGATGACGCAGATCGAGGTCGAGGCCCGCGTCGTAAAGGATCAACGCCACGGAGAGGGAGACCAAGGACGAGAAGTTCGGCCCGATCAGCTCGTCCGGGTGGATGACGTCGGTCAGGGCACCCGCGGTGAAGCCGGCCGGCAGGAGCACGATCAGGGCGGGAATGCGCAGCCGGCTCGCCAGGATCTGCGAGCCGACGGCGAGCAGCACGGTCAGTGCGATGCCCAGCAGGAACTCGTCGGGGGTCAGCACGGCTTGTCCCGTCAGTCTCCGTCGGCCGGGCTTCCGGGCCCGCTCTCCCGCAGGTCCGCGTCGGTGAGGGATTCCAGCTCGCCGTGGGTGTCCAGCCAGTAGAGCAGGAAGACGGCGGGGAGGACGAGGATCGCCGCGACGAGTGTGACGAATGCGAGCCAGGTCAGCGACGTGGGGTCGCCCGCGGCCTCGGAGACGGTCAGGGACGTCGGGATGAGGTACGGGCGCTGGGCGAGCCCCCAGGCGATGACGGCCGCCGCGACGACGCCGACCGCCGCGGCACGGGACCACATCCCGTCGGCCCGCAGCAACAGCCAGGCGGTGGCAAGGGCGCACACGGCGGCCACGATGACGAAGGCGAGGCCCGCGCCATGGGTGAGTCCGTGCCAGACATGGGGGGCGTCGCCGCGGGTGACGGCGAGCGCGCACAGGCCGAGCAGCGCCACGACCGCGAGGGCGGCGAGGGCGCGGCGCCGGAAGTAGCCGACGAGATCGGGTGCGTCGAAGCGTGCGGCGTCGGAGGTGAGGAACACCGCTCCGAGGAAGGCGGTGGCGGCGACGGTGACGAGCCCGAAGAGGACGGCGGTGGGGTTGGCCCAGGCGTCCGCCGAGGCGCCGGTGCCCGGCGCCACCCGTCCGGAGGCGATACCGCCGACGGCCGCGCCGAGGAAGAACGGGGTGAGCAGCGAGGCGATGGCGAACACCGCGCCGTAGACACGTCGTCGGGCCAGCCGCCGGGCGGGCTTGCGCAGCGCGAACCCTGCGCCGCGCAGGACCAGGCCGACAGCGGCGAGGGCCAGCGGCAGCCACATCGCCGAGAAGACCGTCTCGAACAGGACGGGGAACCCGGTCCACATGATGATGAAGATGAAGATCAGCCAGACGTTGTTGACCTCCCAGACGGGTGCCATGGCGTGGTCGATCAGCCGCCGGGGCCGCTTTCCGCGCTCCGCGCCACCGGCGAACAGGTCCCAGAAACCGGCTCCGTAGTCGGTGCCGCCGGCGCAGGCGTACGCGGCCACCGCGAGCAGCAGTACGAAGGCGATGATGCTCGCAGTCGTCATGACGGGCCGTCCTTACCCGGTCCTGGCCGTCCGGCGGCCCGGGCTGCCGGCTCCTCGCCGGACGAGGGCCGGGAGCGCGGGCCGTAGGGGGTGTCGGTCTCCGGCCCCTCGGCCGGCTGCCCGGCGTCGGCGAGCCGCCAGCGGGTCCGCATCTTCAGCAGCACCGCGAGCAACGAGCCGAAGATGAAGACGTACACGACGATCACCAGGCCGAACATGATCCAGAGGCTGCTGGATCTGGTCGCCGTCACCGCTTCGGCGACCCGCATGTTCTGGTAGACGATCCAGGGCTGCCGTCCCACTTCGGTCGCGATCCAGCCGCATTCGACGGCGACGACCGAGGCGACTCCGGCGCATGCCGCGCCGCGGTAGAACCAGCGGGATTCGGGGAGCCGCTGGGGTTCGGGGAGCTTGCGCCGTCGCCACCACACGAAGCCGTACCAGAGGGCGAGAAGCACCAGCAGGGAGCCGATGACGACCATGATGTCGAAGGCCCAGTGGGCGATGGTCGCCTGGGTGGCCGTCGGGCGGTCGGACGCCGGGACGGACGTGAGTCCCGTGACCTTGGTGTCGGCCCTGAATCCGGCCAGGATGGAGTCGAGTTGGGGGATCTTGATGCCGCCGGAGATGGTGCCGTCCGGGTGGAGGCGGCCGAACAGGTACTCCGGCACATGGGTGTCGGTCTCCCAGACGATCTCCATCGCGGCGAACTTCACGGGCTGCTTGTGGAAGACGGAGCGGGCGATGGAGTCGCCGAGCATGAACTGGACCGGGGTGAACACGGCGGCGAGCGTGAAGGGGACGGTGAATCCGAGCCGGTGGTAGCGGTCCCTGCGGCCCCGGAGCCGGCCGACCGCGTAGACGCCCGCGACGACGTATCCGGCCGTCACGAGCATCGCCACGACGAAGTGCCAGTACTGCGGCCCGAACATCGGGGTGAAGATCGCTTTCCAGATGTCGACGTCGACGGGGTTGCCGGCGGAGTCGAGCGTGAAGCCCTGGGGGGTGTTCATCCATGAGTTGGCCGCGAGGATGCCGAACGCCCCGAGCAGCGCGGCCGCGGGCAGCGGCAGGCCGAGCAGGAAGTGGGTCCGCGGCTTCAGCCTGCGCCAGCCGTAGAGGTAGATCGCGATGAGGACGGCTTCGAGGAAGAACGCCCAGGCCTCGACGCCGAATCCGATGCCGAAGACATCACCCCACTTGCCCATCAGGCCCGGCCAGAGCAGACCGAACTCGAAGGAGAGGACCGTGCCGGTCACCACTCCGACGGCGAACTGGATCGCCATGACCGCCGACCAGCGGCGGGCGAGGAGCAGGGCGACGGGATCGCTCCTGCGCAGTCCGCGATAGTGCATGATCAGGGTGATCAGCGGAAACGCCACCCCCATCGGCACCAGGATGATGTGGGAGGCCAGGGTGAACGCCATGAGCTCCCTGGCCGGGAGCATCTGGGCGGGTGCGTCCGCCAGGAGGTGGGCGTCCGCGAGCAGGTGGACCGGGTTGTGCATGCGTGCCTTCGGTGGTCGGGCCCTTCGGTACGGGCGCGCGTCATCCGCCCGTGGCGAATCCGGGGAAGAGCGTCATGCCTCCGTCCACGAAGAGGGTGACGCCCACCACGTAGTCCATGAGGTCCGAGGCAAGGACGACGGCGGCCTGGGCGATGTCCTCGGGCTCTCCGACGCGGGCGTACGGAATGAGCCGCAGCAGGTCCTTCTCGGCTTCGGGGGTGTCCCAGGCGCTCGTGTTGATCGGGGTCTTGATGGCACCCGGCCCGATCGCGTTCACCCTGATCTTCTTCGGGGCGAGTTCCTGGGCCAGCGTCTCCATCATCATCTGTACGCCGCCCTTGGAGGAGGCGTAGTTGACGTGGCCCGCCCAGGGGATGACCTGGTGGACCGAACTCATGCAGATGATCTTCCCGGCGGAGCGTGACACCTCGGGGACGACACCGCGCCGCAGGAACTCCTTGGTCGCCTCCCGGGCGCAGAGGAACTGGCCGGTGAGGTTGACGTCGATGACCTTCTGCCACTGGGCGAGCGTCATCTCGGTGACCGGGGCGTCGCGCTGGAGACCCGCGTTGGCCACCATGATGTCGATCGTCCCGAACTCCTTGACCATCCGGTCGACCATGCCGACGACCTGGTCCTCCTGCGACACATCCGCCTCGTAGGCGGCGGCGCGCACCCCGAGGGCCTGGATCTCCTCGACGACCTGTTCGGCGGCTTCCTTGCCGGCCACATAGTTCACGACCACATCGGCACCCGCCCGGCCCAGGCCGATCGCCGTCGCCTTGCCGATACCGGAGTTGGCTCCGGTCACCAGCGCTTTCTGTCCCTTCAGCAGCGGTGGGATCGCGGGCTGTGCCGCACCGGCGTGGGTGTTCACGATGCCTCCTGGATACGTACCGGGGCCCCGGGCCGCCGCGGCAGCGATCGGTCCCGCGCGCCACGGAACCACCCGCAGGCGGAGGCGGACGGCCCAGCCCACGCGCGTTGGGCCGTTGGGTGGTCGATGTTCCCCCGGTCGGGTCAGCCGCGCAGACGTTCCACGATGTGGTCCCCGACGCGGAGGGCGTTGGCGATGGCGGTCAAGGACGGGTTGACCGCCCCGATGCTCGGGAAGAAGCTCGTGTCGACGACGTAGAGGTTGTCGAGGTCATGGGCCTTGCAGTTGACGTCCAGGGCCGAGCTGCGCGGGTCGTTGCCGAAGCGCACGGTGCCGGCCTGGTGGGCGGTCGCGCCGATGGGCATGCCCTTGTGCAGGTAGATGCTGTGCGACAGCAGATGGTGCTCCTGCATGCCCAGGTGGCCCAGCATGCTCTGCAGCTTGTGCCGCAGCTTGTTCAGCCCGGTGATGTTGTTCTTCTCGTCGAGGGCCAGATGGATGCCGCCTTCCTGGTCCAGGGTGACCCGGTTCTCCGGATCGGGAAGGTCCTCTCCGCACAGCCAGAAGTCGACGGCGTGGTGGGCGAGCACCTCGAAGGGCATGTCCGGTGTCACGGCCCCGGCCCAGCGCGGGGCTTCGCCGTGGATCTGCTCGGCGTCCGACTTGCCGAGCATCTGGATGCCGCCGAGCGGATAGTCCCAGTCGTCGGCTCCGAAGTACCAGTCGTTCAGGGCGAGGGTCTTCTGGAACTGGGTGTTGTTGGGCTCCTTGGACACGGCCATGAGCGCCAGGTTGTTGTGCCGCATGTAGTGCCGGCCGACGACGTCCGAGCTGTTGGCCAGTCCGTTCGGATGCCGGTCGTTGGCCGATGCCAGCAACAGGACCGCGGAGTTGACGGCGCCGCACGCGACGACGACGACATCGGCGGAGAAGCGGGCCGGTGATCCGTCACCGTCGCTGCCGCCGAGCTGGGCGACGACAGTGCTGACGCTGCGTCCGGTGGGGTCGGTCTCCAGGCGGACCACATGGGCGTTGGTGATCAAATCGACATTGGGGTGCTCCAGTGCCGGTTCGACACAGATCACCTGTGCGTCGGACTTGCCGCGCACCAGGCAGGGGAAGCCGTCGACCCGGTTGCAGCGGATGCAGGCGCTGGAGTGGGTGGCCCGGCCCTGGTCGTCCTGCTGCAGATTGACCCCGATGGGCAGATGGAAGGGGTGCAGCCCGCGCTTTTCGAGGTCGTCGCTCAACTGCTGGATGCGCGGCTCGTGTTCGACCGGCGGGTACGCGTACTGCTCGCTCGCCGGGCCCTCACAGGGATCCTCCCCGTGCCGGCCGTGTACGAGATAGAGGCGCTCGGCCTGGGTGTAGTAGGGCTCCAGGTCGTCGTAGCGGATCGGCCAGGCGGGGGACATGCCGCCGTGGTGGCGCAGCTCGCCGAAGTCCTGCGGGCGCAGCCGGAACAGGGCGGCGCCGTAGAACTTGGTGTTGCCGCCGACGTAGTAGTTGACCTCGGGCGGGAAGCTGTTGCCGTGCTTGTCGAACCAGAACTCGGGGGCGCGGTACTTGCCCTTGACGAAGACGGCCGTGGAGTCCCAGTTGTCCCGCTCGCGGGGCAGGTAGTCGCCGCGTTCGAGCAGGAGTACGCGTTTGCCCGATGGGGCGATGCGGTGGGCGAGCGTACCCCCGCCCGCGCCGGTGCCGATGATGATGACGTCGTAGTAGGGGGAATCGCTCATCACAGCCACATCCTCGCGGTTCTGGCCTATAGACCGAACATAACCGAACATATCGGTGGAACTGGGGCACTGCGACCGGGCCGCCGTTTGCGCATTGCGGCCTGCGCTGCACGGCCCGCGCTGTGCGGCACCGTCACAGCACGGCGATCGGGTTCACCGGGGACCCGGTGGCCGCCGGGAGCCGCAGCGGCGCGACCACACAGAGGAAACTCCAGCGGCCCTCCTGTTCACAGGCCGGGGCCAGCTCCTCGAACTGCAGATAGTCCATGAGGTGCAGCCCCATCGCATGAATGGTCAGTACGTGGACGGGGAAGGCGACTCCTTCCACTCCGCTCGGGGCCGTGTCGTTGTTGCCGTCGCCACCCAGCACCGCGACGCGCCGTTCGGCCAGGAACTCCACCGCCTCCGGATGCAGACCGGCCCGGGCCTCCGCGGCCTTCCAGGGCCCGGTCTCCCGGCGCCGGCGCCGATGGCCCACGCGGACGAGGAGCAGATCCCCCGCACCGACGTGCACGTCCTGACCGGTCTCGGCCGCGACCAGGTCGTCCGCCGTGACATGGTCGCCGGGCTCCAGCCAGGGCACGCCTCGCAGCCGGGGGATGTCCAGGAGCACCCCGCGGCCCACGATGCCGTCCCGGACGACGTCGACGGACAGAGCCGTGGCGCCGTCGGGAGTCACGCTGCTCGCCGGTACGCCGTTGTAGAGCTCGCCGTCATACATGACATGGCACAGTGCGTCGAGATGGCTGTCCGCGTCCCCGTGCACGTTCATGGCGAACCGGTCACGGGCGAAGAACAGCCCGGCCGCGCCGATGTCGCGCGGGTCGGGGCCGGTCATCCGGTGGGCCGCGGGGTCCGGATTGTCCGGGCCGGGCCGGGTCTCCACAGGTGCGGCGAGGGACACCGTTCGCCCGGATCTCACCTCGGCGGCCGCAGCCACCACCCGTTCCGGGGTGAGGTGGTTCAGCGCGCCGAGCCGGTCGTCCGGGCCGTGCTGTGCCTCCGCCCGCAGCCGCGCGTACAGGGCCCGGAACGCCTCTGGCGTCATGCGGGCGCTCATGGGGCCCGGGTTTCCGGCGCTACGGACCTGGCCTGCTGCTTCGACTCACCGGCCGCGGGGATGCCGGGGCCGGGCGGCAGCAGTTGGACGGTGACGAAGGCGACCACGGCCGCGAGGATCACCACGGGGATCATGGCGGAGCTGCCGAGCAGCAGCACCACGAGCACCACGCTGCTGACCGGCAGCCGGAGTGCGGCTGCCGATGCCGCCGCCATGCCACCGGCCATGCCCGGAATGACACCCAGGCCCGGCAGGGGCGCCAGCAGGACGCCCGTCGCGGCGCCGAGGAACAGGGCGGGGAAGATGGGGCCACCGCGCAGACTGCCCAGGCAGAGGGAGTAGGCGACGCCCTTGAAGGCCAGGACGGCGACCAGTGCCCCAACGCCCCAGGCCTGCGGATCGGCGGCCAGCTGAGCCATGGTGGCCTGGCCCGAGGAGGCGACATCCGCGGGTGAGCGGTCGGTTATCACCGTGTACAGGGCCGCGCAGACTCCGGCGCTCAGTGCGCAGAGCACCGTGGCCGCGAGGGGGCGTCGCGCCACGGCGGCGGCCGCCAGCCGTCCGCCCGAAAAGACCAGGTGCACGAGAACGGCGACGGCGACGGCCATCAGCAGGGTCCACACCACGTCTCCGGTGTCCAGGTGCGGGAGCGGCCCGGACAGTTTCAGGGTGAGGCTGCCGGTCTCGAGCCCGGTCCAGCGGTCGAAGCCGACGAAGACCAGGGACCCCACCCCGCTGGCGAGCAGGGCGGGCAGCATGACCGCGAACAGCTGCGGGCCACCCACCCCGGCGACCTCCATGAGCATCACCGCGGCGATCAGCGGGTTGCCGAAGATCGCCGAGATGGCCGACGCGGCGCCGGCCGCGCCCAGGAGCGCCGTGCTCTGCCGGGTCGCGGGTGACCGCGCGAGGTCGCGGAACAGCAGGGCGAGGCCTCCGCCGAGGGCGATCAGGGGCGCTTCCGGGCCCAGTGTCGCACCCAGCGGCAGGCTCGCGAGTGCCGCGATGATCACTCCGGGCAGCGCCTTCGCCGTGGCGCCGCCGGAATGCAGCCCGTTCGCGGGGACATGGCCGCCCGCGCCGGGCAGGCGGGTGACGACCAGGCTGACGACGAGGCCGGCGACCGGCAGCAGCACCAGCGGCCACCACCAGGGCGGGGTGCCCAGCCCCAGTGCTTCCGGCAGGTGCGCCCACATCAGGTGTTCGAGCTGGTGCAGCGCGACGAGGAACCAGAACGCGACGAGCGACACCGGGATGCCGATGAGGGCGCAGAGCACGAGCGCCCTGCGATAGGCGCGGCTGCGCAGCAGCTCACGCAGCCGGTCCGCCTCCTCCGGCTGAGCTGCGACTTCGGACGAGGCGGCAGCTCGCGGCCGCGGCTCCGGCTCGGGCTGTGTCATGGGGGGAGTCCTCAGCCGAGAACCTTCCGCTTCTCGGCCGCGAACTCCTCTTCGGTGAGAATCCCCTGAGCCTTCAGCTCACCGAGCTCCTTGAGCTTGTCGATCTTGTTGCCCATTTCGTCGTCGGGCGGCATCGGCGGTGGCGCGGCCTGCGGGGGGCTCGGAGCCGCTGCCTGCTGCTGTTGCTGTTGTTGCTGCTCGTAATCCTGCTGCGCCCACCGGCCCTCCTGCCGGCGCCTCACGCGGCCGGACACCGCTGAGGCGGTTCCGGCGACGACGGCGGTGCGGGCGACGCCGCGGATGAGTCCAGGCATCTTCGTCTCCCTCCGAGAGTCCCTCTGAGAGTTCAGGCCGCCGGAGAGCCCTCGTCCGGCTCCCCCTCGACGGCGTCCAGCGAGGCGAGCAGCGCCTGGACGGGAATCCGCCCTCCCGCCACCATCTGCGCACCACCGCGCCGCAGGGCCCGGGCCACGGGGGCGGCCCACAGGTTCTCGTAGATCAGGACCGCGGCGGAGTTGCCGGGTTCGATGGCGGCCCCGGCCTCCTCGATGTCGTCCTCGCCGAGCAGCCCCGAGGACACGCCCTCGAAGACGGTCAGGTCCAGCTCACCGTCCACCTCGGACAGCTCCAGGACCGTGACCGAACCGTCGGTGTCCTTGCGGACGAAAGTGAGGTCGAGGATGCGGATGATACGGCGGTCGACCAGGTCGACGAGCAGGGGAAAGGCCTCGCCCGTCATGCGGTTGCCGGGAAACTCCAGGACCAGGTAGTCGACGGGTCCCATGTCTTCGAAGTCCTCGCTCATGGCCACTCCTTGCAAGCGCATCAGCGGTACGGGGCGGCTCGGTGGCCACGGTGCGGCCCGGTCCCGGGCGCGCGAGTCCCTGTATGCCATTCCAGCACTCGGTCGGATGCTTCGCATTTCGGTGCGGTGGCCTGCCCGGCGGGTGCGGCGCGAGCGCGCCCGGTGCGGAGCGCGGCATTCAACTGGTCAGCTGGTAGAGGCTGTTGGCGGTGAGCCACAGCCCGAGCAGCAGACAGCCGAAGACAATCGCAGGCTCCTCGTGCCGCTCCAGCCAGTCGCGCAGGGCCTTCAGTCTGGCCCCCGCCGCCTTGGGTGCGAACACCATGTACAACTCGGCCGCGAGCAGGCTGGAAGTGGCGAGCACGGTGAACCCGAGCAGGGCCAGATACGACTCGAGATGGGACAGATCGGCTTCGAGGACGACGGTGGCGGCAGCGGCGACCAGGCCCCACGGCTGCAAGAAGACCCCGAGACCCGCCACGGACCACATGGATGCCTGGTCCAACCGTTCGGACATCGCCGAGGACTGCTCGTCAGGACGCTTGTCGGGGTGCTCGTCAGGATGCTTGTCGGGGTGTTGTCCGGCCCGGTGCTTGGGGGGCGGCGCACCGTGCCGTCCCCGCCTGTGAGCACCGTAGAGAACTAGGCCCACACCGATGGCCAGCCTGACCGCGAGACCGGCCGTGGACGGCGGCGACCTGGGCGCCGGAGGGGTCCCGCCGGTCAGCAGCAGGACCAGGGCGATCACCGTGACGAGGCAGGCGAGCCAGGCCAGGATGAAGACCAGGCCTTTCCAGATCCCCTTGCGCGACGTCAGCACCAGGACGAGCGCCATGATGGGCAACGGGTCCAGGGTGATGCCCAGGCCGATGAGGAGCAGGTCAAGGACCATGGCGCTCCCGTCGTCGGCGTCTCACCCCTCCATCGTCGCCACGGGTGACAGGGCCGCGCAAACAGAACACCGCCCCTGCGGGAGGGCACCCCGCCGCTGATCGCCGAGATGCCGACGCGGTCCGCGTCCCACAACCTGGACCCAGGGAAGGAGCGACAGCATGACGACGCGGCACCGGGCTGCCTTTCTCCGCACGTCATGGTGGACGGCACAGTTCGCCGCGCAGCGGACTCACGTTCGGTCGCTGGCAGCGCGCACCGAGGAACGCTTCCCCGTCGTGACCCATCTGACGGCCCGTATGGTCTCGGTGAACATCTTCGACTCCGCGACCCGGCTGGCCGCGCAGTGCTTTCTGACCGCCGTCCCGCTGCTGTTCGTCGTCGGTTCCTTCGCCCCTCAGGGGGTACGGCACCAGCTGGTCAGTTCCGCGAAGGCGGTCTTCGGGCTCACCGGCGCGTCCGAGGCGCAGCTGAAGCAGGTGTACCAGGGCACCAGCGGGAACCTGCGCGAGGCGACCGGCGTGATCGGCGCGCTGATGGTGCTGCTGTCCGCCACCGCGTGCAGCCGCGCGATGCAGCGGCTGTGCAAGCGTGCCTGGCAGTTCCCGAGGTCCGGCGTCAAGATCGCACCATGGCGCTGGCTGGCGTGGATCGGCGTCTGGCTGACCGTCCTGATCGTGCAGGCTCCGGTACGTGACGGTTTCGGCCTGGGCCTCTGGCTGGCCGTTCCGGTCACGGTGCTGTCCCAGACCCTGCTGTGGTGGTGGACCCAGCACCTGCTGCTCGGCGGGCACATCCGCTGGCTTCCGCTGCTGCCCGGCGCCGTGATCACCGGCGTCGCCGTGACCGTGCTGTCGATGAGCAGCAGGTACTACATGCCGCGCGCGCTCAACCGGAGCCTTGCCGAATACGGATCCGTGGGGTCGGTCTTCACTCTCCTGTCCTGGCTGATCGTGCTCTGCGTGGCGATCGCCGTCAGCATCACGGTGGGGGCCGTACTGGCGAGGGAGCCGTGGCTGGCCCGCCGGCTCGGCACCCCTGCGGCGTGGCCGCAGGGCCCTGTCCCCGGACAGGGCCCTGGCCTCTGATCCAACTTGATCCGGCGTACCCGGCTGATCCGGCCGATCCGACCTGAACCACCGGCCTGACCCGGCTGATCCGACCTGAGATGCAAGACAGGCCCCAGGGCCTGGCAGGATCCGACAGGATCCGCCGGGCAGTCACTGGCCGTGGCCGCCGAGGTGCTTGGGCGCGGGGGCGCGCTGCAGTTCGTGGCGCAGGTCGTCGAGCTCGCTGCCGCCCGCCATCTGCCGGGTGAGCTCGTCGAGAGTGATCTCCTGCTTGGTGTGGCTGCCGGACATCGTGCCTCGCTTGAGCAGGACGAACCGGTCGCCGACGAGATAGGCGTGGTGCGGGTTGTGGGTGATCAGGACCACGCCGAGACCGGCGTCCCGCGCCGCCGCCACGTACTTGAGCACGACGCCGGACTGCTTGACGCCGAGGGCCGCCGTGGGCTCGTCGAGGACCAGCACCTTGGCGCCGAAGTAGACGGCCCGGGCGATCGCCACGCACTGGCGTTCGCCGCCGGACAGGGTGCCGATGGGCTGGTCGACGTCGCGCAGGTCGATGCCCATGCGCAGCAGCTCGGAGCGGGTGGTCTCGCGCATGAGCCCGACGTCGAGGCGCTTGAAGGGGCCGCTGCCCTTCGTCGGCTCGGAGCCGAGGAAGAAGTTCCGCCAGACGGGCATCAGGGGCACGACGGCGAGGTCCTGGTAGACCGTGGCGATGCCCCGGTCGAGGGCTTCGCGCGGAGAGCTGAGGGTGGTCTTCTCGCCCTCGATCGACAAGGTGCCCGCGTCGTGCTGGTGCAGTCCGGCGATGATCTTGATGAGGGTGGACTTTCCGGCGCCGTTGTCCCCGAGGACACAGCTGATCTCGCCCGCGTGGACCTCGAGGGAGACGCCTTCGAGGGCACGGATGTTTCCGTAGTACTTACTGACGTCGTCGAGCTCGACGAGGGCCGCCTTGTCCGTCATCGCGCCTCCGTTCTGTTCGCTCACGAACTCGCCTCCGCGCGCTTGCGGACCCATGCGTTCAGCAGGGTGGCCAGGAGGAGCATCGCTCCGAGGAAGAACTTGAACCAGTCCGGGTTCCACTCCGCGTACACGATGCCCTTGCTGGTCATGCCGAAGATGAAGGCACCGACCGCGGAGCCGATCGCCGAGCCGTAGCCGCCGGTGATCAGGCAGCCGCCGATGACGGCCGCGATGATGTAGATCAGCTCGTTGCCGACGCCCTCGCCGGACTGGACGACATCGAACGAGAACAGCAGATGCTGGCCGGAGATCCAGGCACAGAACGCCACGCCCATGTACAGGCCGATCTTGGTCTTCGTCACCGGGACACCGACCGCGCGGGCCGCACCGGAGCCGCCCCCCACCGCGAAGATCCAGTTGCCGAAGCGGGTGCGCAGCAGGATCCAGGTGGCGATCGCGACCAGTCCGATCCACCACAGAATGGTGACCTTGAGATCCACGTTGCCGATGGTGAGCTGCGAGGCGAACAGGTTCTTGGCGGAGGAGAAGCCCTCCATGTCGGCGATGGTCTTCGTCGACACCGTGCCGCTGATGAGTTTGGTGAAGCCGAGGTTCAGCCCGGTCAGCATCAGGAACGTACCGAGCGTGATGATGAAGCTCGGCAGTTTCGTGCGGGTCAGCATGACGCCGTTGAAGGCGCCGATCGCGAGGGTGACCAGCAGGGACACGAGGATGCCGAGCCAGACGTTCGCCGTCATCTGATAGCTGAACATCGAGGAGATCAGCGCGGAGCTGGTCACCAGCACACCGGCGGAGAGGTCGAACTCGCCGCCGATCATCAGCAGGGCGACCGGGACGGCCATGATGCCGATCGTGGACGCCGCGTACAGCACGGTGCTCATGCTGGAGGGCTGCAGAAAGCTGTCGGCGACGATCGAGAAGAAGACGAAGACGGCGGCCGCGCCGACGACGGAGCCCAGTTCGGGGCGTCCGAGCAGCTTCTTCAGCGGCGAGGTGTGCAGCAGCCGCTCGTCGGCGGCGCCGGTCCTGTCCTGTGCGGGTGGTGCGGTCGCGGTCATCGGGTCCCCCGCTCCGTGTAGTCCTGCAGTTCGGCGGCGTCCTTCTGGGTGATGATCTGCGGTCCGGTGAGGACGGGCCGTCCGCCGCCGAGCACATCGGCGTTGTAGCGGTGGAGCCACAGCAGATCCACCGCCTCGTAGCCCTGGAGGTAGGGCTGCTGGTCGACGGCGAAGCCGAGCCGGCCGGCCTGGAGCGCGGTGGCGACCTTGGCGTTCAGATCGAAGGTGTCGATCTCGGCCTTGCTCTCCGCGGTCAGCCTGGCCTGGACGGCGGCGTCCGCGAAGGGCGCGCCGAGGGTGACCACGGCGTCGATGGACCGGTCGGTCTGAAGTTTGGCCTCGATGGACGCCTGGACGTCGGGCATGTTGGTGCCGTCGACGTACAGGTTCAGCAGATCCCCGTCGAAGGTCTTCTTCACGCCGGCGCAGCGCTGTTCATGGCCGACGTTGCCCTGCTCGTGCAGCACGCACAGGGCTTTCTTCCTGCCGCGCTTGTCGAGCTCGTCACCGACGGCCTCGCCCGCGATCGTCTCGTCCTGGCCGATATGGGCCAGGGCGCCGTACGCCTTGGACTGCTCGGAGCCGGAGTTCACGGTGATCACCGGGATTCCGGCCCGGGTGGCCTTGGTGACGACGTCCTTCATCGCGTCCGGCTTGGCGAGCGTGACGATCAGCCCGTCGACCTTCTTGTCGATGTACGAGTCGACGAGCTGGGCCTGCTGCTGCGCGTCGTCGCTGTGGGCGTACAGGAAGTTGATGTTGTCCTTCACGGAGGCCTGCTCGGAGCCGCGCTGGACGATGTCCCAGAAGGTGTCGCCGTCTCCCGAGTGGGTGACCATGGCGAAGGTCCAGCGGGGCGTGCCGACCGCGGCGCGGCCCTCGGCCTCGGCCGCCTTCCTGGCGTCCTCGGCGCGTTTGCCGCCGGTTGCGCTGCACCCCGCCAGGGAGGCACCGAGCACCGCCGCCAGCAACGCGCCGATCGCACGTACCCCTGTCCGAACCCTTGCCACGACGCCGTGCCCCTCTTGCTGTGCCTGGTGTACTCCGGGGTAAGTATCCCTGAGCACGATCGCGGGGGTGGCGGGCGGGTGTGACATGGCACAGGTCACGGTGTACGTCATCGCGTGCCGTCGGCCGTGAGCTTCTCCAGGGCGGGGACGTCCTTCTCGGTCACCAGCGCGGGCCCGGTGAGCACCGGCTTGCCGCCGCCGATGACATTGCCGTTCGTCTTGTTCAGCCACAGCTCGTCGATGGCGAGATAGCCCTGGAGGTAGGGCTGCTGGTCGACGGCGAAGCCGATCTCCTTGGCCTTGAGGCGCTTGACGACCTCGGCGTTGAGGTCGAAGGTGTCGATCTCGGCCTGCGAGGCGGCGCCCTGCTTGGCCTGGACGGAGGCGGCGGCGAACGGCGCGCCGAGCGTGACGATCGCGTCGATGTCCTTGCCGCTCTGCAGTTTCGCCTCGATGGAGGAGGTGGAGGCGGGCATGTTGGTGCCGTCGACGTTGAGGTTCTCGACGGTGCCCTTGAAGGTCTTCTTCACGCCGGCGCAGCGGTCCTCGAGTGAGACGTTGCCCTGCTCGTGGATGACGCAGACCGCCTTCTTCTTTCCGCGTCTGGTGAGTTCCTCGCCGACGGCCTCGCCGGCCACGGACTCGTCCTGTCCGATGTGGCTGAGCGCGCCGACCGCCTCGGAGAACTGTCCGCCCGAGTTGATGGTGACGACGGGTATCCCGGCCGCGACGGCCTTCTTGACGACGTCCCTGACGGCTTCCGGCTTGGCGAGGGTGACGACGATGCCGTCGACCTTCTGGTCGATGTACGTCTGGACGAGCTGGGCCTGCTCCTTGCCCTCCTTGTTCGCCGCGTAGAGGAACTCCACGTTGTCCTTCGCCGCGGCGTCCTTGGCGCCCCGCTGGACGATGTCCCAGAACGTGTCGCCCTCGCCGGAGTGGGTCACCATGGCGATCTTCAGCCGCTTGGTCGTGGCGGCCTTCCCGCCGCCGGTGCCCTGCGGCTTCTCCTCGGCGCCCTTGCCGCCGGAGCCGCTGCATCCGGCCGCGGCAAGTGCGAGTGCGGCGAGCAGAACTGCTGCCGTGCGGGGTGTGCGCATGGTGGATCCGCCTTCTCTCCCGGCCGCCCGATTGCGGCTGGGTCCGTTCTACGGAGGCGACACCGACCAGTCAATACTTTGTCCGAACATTCTTACGCCAAACTTGCGCCGCACTGGCTCGAATCCGTTCCCTTTCGTTCCCTGTCAGGTTCGCTCCCTGTCAGGGCCGGGCCGTACGAGCAGCTGGGAGGTCACGGCCGTACGAGCAGCTGGAACTCGAAGGCGTACCGCGAGGCCCGGTAGACGTGCGAGCCGAATTCGACGGCGCGCCCGGTGTCGTCGAAGGTGGTGCGCTCCATCGTGAGCAGCGGGGCGCCCGCCTCCTCGCCGAGCAGCGCGGCCTCGTCCCCGGTGGCGGCCCGAGCCCCGACCGACTGCCGGGCGCTGTGCAGGGTGATGCCCGCGGCGCGCATCATCCGGTAGAGGCCGGTGGACTCCAGTTGTTCGGTGTCCAGCGGGAGCAGCCCGGTGGGCAGATGGTTGCGCAGGCGCGCCATCGGCTCGCCGTGCGCGGAGCGCAGCCGCTCGACCATGTGCACGTCGCTGCCCTCCGGCACCCCGAGGGCCGCCGCGACCTCGGCGGTCGCGGCCTCGATGGTGTTCTGCAGTACGCGGGTGGCCGGACGCTGGCCCGCCGCCTCGAGGTCGTCGTAGAGGCTGCTCAGCTCCAGCGGTCGTTTGACCTGGCTGTGCACGACCTGGGTGCCCACTCCGCGGCGCCGCACCAGCAGCCCCTTGTCGACCAGCGACTGGATGGCCTGGCGCACGGTGGGCCGGGACAGGCCGAGCCTGCCCGCCAGCTCGATCTCGTTGCCGAGCAGGCTGCCGGGGGTGAGTGTTCCGTGCTCGATGGCGGCCTCCAGCTGCTGGGAGAGCTGGAAGTACAGCGGAACCGGACTGGTGCGGTCCACACTGAGCGGGAGCGACACGGCGGCGTCCGGCGTGTCTCTTGGCTGCTTGGGCACGCTGCGAGCGTAGCCGCAGGGCCTGTTGACGGGAAGTTGTGTCGTTCGATTGTCAGGACAAATGCTTGACAGGGCCACGGGGCGGACTCCACCTTGGGGCCATGCGCATCGGACTTATCGGAACCGGACGTATCGGCGCCTTTCACGCGGGCGTCCTCAGCCGTCATCGCGAGGTCGGCTCCCTGGTGGTCGCCGACACGGACGCCCAGCGGGCGCGCGAGGTCGCGGACCGCATCGACGCCACCGCCGCCCCCTCCGTCGACGAGATCTTCACCTGGGGCGTCGACGCCGTCGTCATCGCCTCCGCCACCGCCGCCCACGCCGATCTGATCGGCCGGGCCGCCCGCGCCGGGCTGCCCGCCTTCTGCGAGAAGCCGATCGCACTGGACCTGCCCGGGACGCTCGGCGCGCTGCGCGAGGTGGAGAGCGCGGGCACCGTGCTCCAGCTCGGCTTCATGCGCCGCTTCGACGCGGGGTACGGGGCGGCGCGTGAGCTGGTGCGCTCGGGGCGGCTGGGCCGGCTGCACACCGTCCGGGCCATCACCTCCGACCCGGCTCCGCCGCCCGCCGCGTATCTGCCGCTGTCCGGCGGCCTGTACCGCGACTGCCTGGTCCACGACTTCGACATCCTGCGCTGGATCACGGGCCGGGAGATCGTGGAGGTGTACGCCACCGGCTCGGACGCCGGGCCCGCGATGTTCCGCGAGGCGGGCGACGTCGACACCGCGGCTGCGGTGCTGACCCTCGATGACGGAACCCTGGCCTCCGCCACCGCCACCCGCTGCAACGGCGCCGGCTACGACGTCCGCATGGAGCTGTGCGGCGAGTCCGACACGGTCGCCGTCGGCCTCGACGACCGTACGCCGATCACCTCCACCGAGCCCCAGGGCGCACCCGCCGCCGACAAGCCCTGGCCGGGCTTCCTGGAGCGGTTCGCCCCGGCGTACGAGGCCGAGCTGGACGCGTTCATCCAGGTCGCCGCCGGCGAACTGGCCAACCCCTGCGACGGCCGCGAGGCCCTGGAGGCGCTGCGCGTCGCGGAGGCCTGCGAACTGTCCCGGCGGGAGCGGCGCCCGGTACGGATGGAGGAGATCGCGGGCGGCTGAGGCCGGCCGAGGGCCTGTCCGGCGGACGATCTCAGCCTCATCCGCCGGCGCCCTCGTCGTGGCTCAGCTGCCGGACGGGTCCGGGGCCCGCCCCTGACCGGCGTGGCAGGCGTCGAGGCGGCGCAGGTGGTGATCCAGGGTGGTGACCGTGTGCCGGATCTGCTCGGGGGTGTGATCGCAGGTGACGAAGAAGCGCAGCCGGGTCATCTCCTCGGGCACGGCCGGATGGAGGATGGGGTTGACGCTGATTCCGTCCTGCTGGAGGGCCTGGGCGAGTTGCAGCGTTTTCAGTGAGTCACCGGTGATGCACGGGATGACCGGGGTGTCATGGCTGTCGCCGGTGTTGATGCCGGCCTGGCGGGCCAGGGTGAGGAAGAGGGCGGCGTTCTCCCTCAGCCGGGCCGTGCGCCAGGGCTCGGCCCGCAGGGTCCGGAGCGCGGCGAGGCTGGCGGCGGCGTTCGCGGGGGTCATGCCGGCGCTGTAGATGAAGCCGGGCGCGGTGTAGCGCAGGTAGTCGATGGTGGCGCTGTCGGCCGCGACGTAACCGCCGCAGCTGGCCAGGGCCTTGGACAGGGTGCCCGCCCACAGGTCGACCGAGGAGCGGCCGACGTCGAAGTGCTCGCCGATGCCGCGGCCGTGGTCGCCGATCACGCCGATGCTGTGGGCCTCGTCGATCATGATCAGGGCCCCATGGCGTTCCTTGACCTCGATGAGGGCGGGCAGGTCGGCGATGTCGCCGTCCATGCTGTACACGCCCTCGATGACGACGAGGACGCGCCGGTACTGATGGCGTACGCGGGCCAGCAGCGCGTCGAGGGCGGCCGCGTCGTTGTGCGGGAAGGGCCGGCGTGTGGCGCCGGAGAGGGCGCAGCCCTGCAGGATGCTGTCGTGGGCGAGGGCATCGTGGACGATCAGGTCCCCCGGCCCGACCAGGTGCCCGATGACGGTGACGTTGGTGGCGTGTCCGCCCACCATGGTGATGGCGTCCTCGCAGCCCAGGGTGGCGGCGAGTTCGGCTTCGAGCTGAACGTGGAGCGGGCGGCTGCCGGACAGCAGGCGGCTGGCGGAGACCGAGGTGCCGAGCTCTTCGACGGCGTCCTTGGCCGCCTGGCCGACCTCGGGGTGGGTGGCCATGCCCAGGTAGTTGTAGCTGGAGAAAGAGATCAGTTCCTGGCCGCCGATGACGGTGGTGTCATTGATCGCGCCTTCGTGGACCAGGAAGTACGGGTTGGTCAGGTCCAGCTGGTCGAGCATGCCGAGGCGTTCGCTGTGCGCGGTGACCTCGGGGAAGCTCGCGATCCGCGTCTGCTCCTCGGGCAGGGCGGCCGGGACCGGTGCCGGGTCGCGCTCCGGAGCGGCGGGCGTGGGCGCAACCGCGGGCGCGGGTGCGCTCGTGGGCGGGGAGTTCCCGTAGCTGTCGGTGATCATGGTGATGACGGAGTCGACCGTGGGCCGGGTGCAGGTGGTGTCGACGGTCAGGGCGGGCCAGTGCCGCTTGAGGGAGGCGAACAGGTCGGTCAGCATCAGGGAGTCGAAGCCGAGCTCGTCGATGAGCAGTTGGTCGGTGCGCAGGTGCTCCACCGGGAACGCACTGATCCGGGCCACCTGCGCGAGCACGGTCTCGTTCACCTGGGCCGGGTCCGGGGCGGCAGCACCGGTGGACTCGGTGGGCTGCCCGGCGGGCTCGGCCGCGGGCGGTGTGGTGGGGGCGGGTATGGGCAAGGTCTGTGCCGGGGGCGGGGTGGTGGGGGCGGGGAGCGCTTCACTGAGGCGGCTGAGCATCGTCACCTGCTCTTGGATCATGTTGATCAGTTCGTGCATGAGGGTCTCCGGGGTGGGGGCGGCGGGGGTGTGGGCGAGTGCGGTGCGGGGCGCCGGGACGGCGGCCGGTACGGGGTCGGGGGCCGTGGCGCGGGCGGGGTCGGGGGCCGTGGCGCGGGCGGGGTCGGTGGCGGTCTTCGGCTTGGCCTTGGGCTTGGCCTTGGCCTTGGGCTTGTCGTGAAGCACCCAGTAGGACTGGGTTTCCAGCCGTGCCACGGGCAGGTCGACATATCGGCGCTGCGGTGCGGGAACGAGGGTGCGGAAGTCGACGGGAGCACCCAGGACGGCCAGGCGCGCGAGGGCGCGCAGGAAGCCGCGGGTGCCGTCGGGAGTGGACCCGTCGGTGGCGATGACATGGATGTCGTCGTGACCGGCGAGGGTGCGGCGGACGGCGGTGAGCAGGGAGCCACCGCCGGTGACCTGGACGAAGACGCGGGCGCCGGTCTCGTAGGCCGTGCGGACGGCCTCGGTGAACCGGACCGGTGCCGAGGCGTGACGGGCCCACGCGTCGCGCAGTTCGGCCGCGCCGGCGCACCGGGTGCCCGTGACGCTGGAGACGAACGGGAGCTGAGGGCTGGTCAGGGCACGGTCGGCGAGGTCGGTGCGCATGGCGTTCTCGGCGCCGGCGAGCCGGGGTGAGTGGAAGGCGTTGGACACCTGCAGGGAGGCGGTGACGATGCCCTTGCCGGCGCAGCGGTCGCGCAGGGTGTCCAGCGCCTCGGTGGTGCCGCTGACCACGAGCTGCCGTGGCTGGTTGAAGCAGGCGAGCCAGGCGTCGTCGATGTCGTGGATCAGCTCCCGGCAAGTGTCCTCGTCGGTCTGCACGGCGAGCATCCCGCCGCGGGGCTCGGCCTCGGCCTCGCGCAGGAGGGCACCGCGCTGTGCGAGCAGGTCGAGGGCTTCGTCGTCGGTGAGGGCGCCTGCGGCCGCACCGGCGGCGAACTCGCCGACGCTGTGGCCGAGGGCGAGGTCGGGGGTCAGCCCGCAGCCGGCCAGCAGCCGCGTGGTGGCGATCTGGACGGTGCCCAGCAGGGGCTGGCACACCTCCGTGTCGGCCATGCGCTGCTTGCGCTCGGTCTCGTCCCGGTCGGCGCCCTGGCCGTAGAGGAGGTCGGTGAGGTCGATGCCGGTGTGCCGGGCTGCGGGCACGGCAAGGGCGTCGATGGAGGCGCGGAAGCCGGCGAACCGCTGGTGGAGATCGCCCATCATGTGCGGGCGCTGGCTGCCCTGGCCGGGGTAGAGGAAGGCGATCCGGCGCTGTGCGGGCGGCAGCGGGGCGTCGGCGGCGAATGCGCCGTCGCCGAGGTCGCCGCGGGCGCCGTCGGCGAGTTGGCCGGCGGCCCGGCGCAGCCGCTGGACGAACTCGTCCCGCTCCGCTGCGACGATCGCCAGTCGGGCGGTCAGCGGCTCGCGGCCGCCCAGGGTGTGGGCCAGGGCCGCGACGGACCAGGAGGAGTCGGCCTCCAGGGTCTGGAGCAGGTCGGCGATGTGCTGTTGCAGCAGCGGCATGTTGCCGGCCGAGAGCAGCACGAGGTGGGGTTCGGCGGCCTGTTCCTCCGGCGTCTCGAACGTGGCCGGTGTGCCGGGGCCGGTCGGCGTGCAGAGTGCGGGAGTGGAGTCAGGTGCCTGCTGCAGGATGGCGTGGACGTTGGTGCCGCCGAAGCCGAAAGAGCTGACGGCGGCGCACAGCGGGGAGGTGCCGTTCGTCCAGGGGCGGGCGCCGTCGGCGAAGCGCAGTCCGGCGGCGTCGATACCGAGGTCCGGGTGGGGGGTGACATCCGGCTGCGGCGGAACGGTCCGGTGGTGGACGACCAGGGCGGTCTTGATCAGTCCGGCGACGCCTGCGGCGGACAGGGAGTGGCCGATGAGGGCCTTCCCGGAGGCGAGGTAGCAGAGGCTGGGGTCGTCGTCGGGGTGTTCGGTACGCAGCCTGCGCAGCGCTTCGGCCTCGATGCGGTCGCCGACGGTGGTGCCGGTGCCGTGGGCCTCGATGAAGCCGATCGCCGACGGCGGCAGGCCGGCGTCGGCGTACGCGCGGCGCATGGCGCGCAGCTGCCCCTCGGCGGTGGGGGCCAGCGGCCCGGGGGCCGCACCGTCGTTGGCGGAACCGATGCCCTTGATGACGGCGTAGACGCGGTCTCCGTCGGCGAGGGCGTCGGCGAGCGGCCGCAGTACGACGGCTCCGGCTCCTTCGCCGAGGACGAAACCGTCGGCCCGCTCGTCGAAGGGGCGGCACACCCCGGCGGCGGAGAGAGCGCCGAGTTTGGAGAAGCCCACGAGGCTGTCGGGGGTGAGGCTGAGGTAGACGCCGCCGACGAGGGCGTTCGAGCAGGTGCCCTGGCGCAGGTGGGCGACGGCCTGGTCGAGGGCGATGAGCGACCCTGAGCAGGCGGCGTCGACGGCGAAGCTGGGGCCGCCGAGGTCGAACTGCTGGCTGACGGCGGCGGGCGCCATGTTGAGCAGGCTGCCGGGCAGAGTGAAGGTCTGCACCGCGTTGAGCTGCTCGGCCTGCTCCTTGACGGTGCGCAGCATCTCCGGGTCGGCCTCGCCGCCGAGCGAGCCGTCGGCGAGGGTGATGGCCCGGATCCGGGCCGCCATGAGCTCCTTGTAGTCGGACACCGACATGCCGAAGAAGACTCCTGTGCGTTCCCGGTCGAAGTCGCCGCGGCCCCATCCGGCGTCGTCGAGCGCCTCGCGGGTGACGTCGAGCATCAGCCGGTGCTGCGGGTCCATGGCCAGGGCGCGCCGCGGCGGCAGGCCGTAGTGCAGGGCGGCGAAGCGATCCACGTCGGTGAGGAAGGCGACCTGGTCGGTGTAGGCGGCGTGGGTGGCACGCCGGTTGTCGGGCTCGTAGAAGGTGGCGTGGTTCCAGCGCTCGGGCGGAACGGCGGAGAACTGCCGCTCGCCGCTCAGGAGGAGCTTCCAGTACGCCGGGATGTCCGCGGCGCCGGGGAAGCGGCAGCCGAGTCCGACGATGGCGATGTCAGTCATGAGGGGCCTTCTTTGGTC
>NZ_JBSGZO010000038.1:28824-37134 GCF_053611045.1 Streptomyces sp. NPDC054841
CGGGGCTCGGGGCTGGGGTGGCGGCGTTGGGGGCTGTCAGTCTTGGGGGGCTTTTTTGGGGGGGTGGCCGGGGGCGGGGCTGGGCGGGGGGGGGGGGGGCGGTAGGGGCTGTCGGGGTTTGGGGGTCGATGGGGCGTACGGAGGTGGGTGCGGGTCCGGGTACCGGAGTCGGTGCGCGACCGGATCCGGATACCGGAGTCGGTGCGCGACCGGGTCCGGGTACAGGAGTCGGTGCGTGACCGGATCCGGATACCGGAATCGGTACGTGACCGGGTCCGAGTACGGCGCTGCGGCCGCGTACGGGGGCGGAGCCGGGCCCGGATGCGCATACGGCTGCGGTTCCGGCTCCGGGGGCGGAGGCTCGTGCGGCCGCGGGCTGCCCTTCAGCACGCGCGGTGCCCACCAGTTGAAATCGCCGGCGAGGCGCATGAGCGCCGGTACGAGCACGCCGCGCACGAGGGTCGCGTCGAGGAGGACGCCGAAGCCCGCGCCGATGCCGAAGAACTGCAGCAGGGCGACCTTGGAGGTGCCGAAGCTCAGGAGGGTAAAGGCGAGCAGGGCGCCGGCGGTGGTGACGATGCCGCCGGTGCGCGAGAGGCCGATGACGATGGAGTCGGCGGTGTTGTGCCCGGCGTCGTGGGCCTCCTTGATGCGGGCGAGGACGAACACCTCGTAGTCCACCGAGAGTCCGAAGACGATGCAGAAGAGCAGCACCGGCATGGTCGTGCTGAGCGGCCCGGGCGTGAAGCCGAGCCAGTCCTGCAGATGGCCGTCCTGGAAGATCCACACCATGGCGCCCAGGACGGCGGCCAGGCTCAGGGCGTTCAGGGCGATCGCCTTCAGCGGCAGGATCAGGCTGCGGGAGAAGAAGAACAGCAGCACGAACGTGGTGGCGGTGATCAGGCCCAGTGCGACCGGGAGCCGGTCGCCGATGGTGTCCTTGGCGTCGATCAGCGCCGCGCTCGGCCCGCCCACGTGGATGGTGGTGCCGGCCGGTGTGGGGGTGGCGCGGACGGCCCGCACCAGCTGCTGGGCGGCGTCCGACTGGGGGTCGGCCTCCGGCACCACGGTCAGGATCGCCGCGTTGCCGGCGGCGGGGGAGGCGCCGGGCACGGAGCCGGGGCCGGCGATCCGCTTGCCGTCCTGCCAGACTCCGGAGGGCCCTACGACCTTGGCGACATCGGGCAAGGCGGAGAGGCCCGGCGCGTAGTCGTTGGCGACCCGGGGCGTGTCGGTGGTGGTGAAGACCGTCAGCGCACCGCTGCCGCGCGCGTCGAACTCGCTGCGTACGAGGTCCCCGGTCTGTCGGCTGGCCGCGCTGCGCGGCAGGGTCCGGTCGTCGGGGGTGGCGAACGAGGCGTGCGTGAACGGTGCGGCCAGCAGGACCAGCAGCGCCATCACCGGCAGTGCCGCGAGCGTGGGGCGGCGCACCACCAGCCGCGCCAGCCGCTCCCAGAAGCGGGAGGCGGAGCCGGCGTTGCCGCGCCGTTTCCAGGGCACCGCCCAGGCGTTGACCCGCCGCCCCATCAGGGCCAGGAGTGCCGGCAGGACCACGGTGGCGGCGAGGGCGGCGATCGCCACCACGGCGATGCCCGCGTAGGCGAAGGACCGCAGGAAGTACGGCGGGAAGACCAGCAGGGTCGCGAGCGCCGCGCACACCGTCGCGGCGCTGAAGAAGATGGTGTGCCCGGCGGTGCACACGGTGCGCACGGCCGCGGCACGCGCGGGGTGTCCCGCGCCCAGTTCCTCCCGGAACCGGGAGACGACGAGGAGCCCGTAGTCGATGCCCAGGCCCAGCCCCAGGGCGGTGGTGAGGTTCAGCGCGAACACCGACACATCGGTGACGCTGCCGAGGACACTGAGCACGAGCAGTGTGCCGCCGATGGCCAGGACGCCGATGAGCAGCGGCAGCAGTGCGGCGACCACACTGCCGAAGACGACGACGAGCAGGAGCAGCGTGCCGGGCAGGACGACCGCCTCGGCCCGCTTCAGGTCGGCTTCGGAGTTGTCCTGGATCTCGGCGTCGGCCAGGGCCTGTCCCCCGACGTGCACCGTCAGCACCGGCCGGCCGTCCGTCGGCGGGGCGGTGAGCTTCTCGCCCAGGTGCTCGACCCGCGAGCCCAGCTCCTCGCCCTCGCCGTCGACGTGCGCCAGCAGCATGGCCGAGCGGCCGTCCCTGCCGCGCAGCTCGGCCTCGTTGCTCGTCCAGTACGAGCGCACGCCGCTCACGTCCGGCTGCTCGTCCAGGCGCTTCGTCAGCTCGTCGCCGGCGCGGCGCACCGCGGGATCGTCGACGGCACCGTCCCGCACCTGCGCGACCACGACGACGTTGGGGGACGATCCCCGGTGCTCGGCACTGACGCGGGCCGCGAAGCTCGAGTCGGAGTGCGGGTCGTCGTAGCCCTGCGTCTTCAGCCGGTCCGTGGCCCCGGCGCCGAGCACCACGGAAAGGATCAGGAAGACGAGCGCGGCCAGGAGGACGAGCCGGGGGTAGCGCGTGGCCACCTCGCCCATCCAGCGGTACATCCGAGCCTCCAGCGGTTCGCCTTCCGCTCCTGCCTCGTGCGGGGCGGTCAGGTATCACCACGGTGGCTTGTTGGGATAGATCACCCCAGTTCCGGCAATTCGTCACTTGACGGGAGGCCGCACAGGCTGTAGCGCGCCTGGAAGCCATATGCAGAGGACATACAGAAGGGGCGACATGCCAGCACCACTGCCCGCCGGCCTCGTGCGGTCGCTCGTCGACCGGGCGGTACGCGCGCCGTCCTCCCACAACAGCCAGCCGTGGATCTTTCGCCAGGCGGGGGACGTCATCGAGCTGTACGCCGACCGGTCGCGTGCCCTGCCGGTCAACGACCCCGACGACCGGGAACTCTTCATCAGCTGTGGCGCCGCGCTGCTGAACCTGCGCCTCGCGGCGCACCACCACCGCCTGGCCCCCGTGGTCGCACTGCTGCCGGACACGGCCGACGCGAACCTGTGCGCCCGGGTGGGGCTGTCCCCCCTCCCCCACCGCACCGATGCCGACGCCGACGCCGACGCCGACGAGTCACTGCTGTACGAGGCGATCGACCGTCGGCGCACCTGCCGGAAGCCATTCGCCGACCGGCCACTGCCCACGCAGGTGCTGCCACGGCTGCTACAGGCGGCCGAACAGGAAGGCGCCGGGCTGAGCATCGTCGCCCCCGACCGGCGCGGAGACCTCGCGGCGCTCATCGAGCAGGGGGACGTCCGTCAGTTCGCCGACCGGGCCTGGCGGCGCGAGCTCGCGTTCTGGATGCGGCCGCGCCGGCACGGTGACGGCCTCACCGTCCCGGCCGTCGCCGCACCCCTGATCCGTACGGGGATCCGGTCCGCCGACCTCGGCGCCCGGGTGGGCCGCCGCGACGCCGCCCTCCTGCGCACCGCGCCGCTGGCCGCAGTCCTCACCTCCCGGACCGACGAACCCTCCGACTGGCTGGCCACCGGGCAGGCCCTGCAGCGCGGGCTGCTCGTCCTCGCCGCCCACGGCATCCTCGCGGGCTACGCCAACCAGCCCTGCGAGCTGGGCGAGCCGTCGCGCGGCCGGCTGCGCGACATGCTCCCCGGCCTGACCGGGCACCCCCAGATCGTCATCCGGGCCGGCTACCCCGCGCGCCCCGTTCCCGTCTCGCCGCGCCGCCCGCTCACCGACGTTCTCGACGTACCGCATTCCTGAGCCGGGCGCGGGGCGCGTACGACTACGGCGTCGCGCCCTCGTCCAGCAGCCCCGCGTCATGGACCAACAGCGCGATCTGGACACGGTTGTTGAGACCGAGTTTGGCCAGGATCCGGGAGACGTGGGTCTTCACGGTCGGCAGGCTCATGTACAGGGACGTGGCGATCTCGGCGTTGGAGTGGCCGCGGCCGACCGCGACGGCGACCTCGCGTTCGCGTTCGGCGAGGGTGCCGAGGCGGGCCCGGGCCCGGCAGGCCCGGTCGTCGGGGGCGGCGCCCGCCACATGCGTCATCAACTGGCGGGTGACGGCCGGGGAGAGCACCGGATCGCCCGCCGCCACGCGCCGTATCGCTGCGACGATCTCCGCGGGCGGGGTGTCCTTGAGGACGAATCCCGCGGCCCCGGCCCGCAGCGCGCGCAGCACCTGTTCGTCGGCGTGGAAGGTGGTGAGGACGACGACCTCGGGGGCGTCGGGGCGGCCGCGGAGCTGCTCGGTGGCGGTGAGCCCGTCCACCTGGGGCATCCGGATGTCCATCAGGACGACATCGGGCCGCAGCCGGTCGGTGAGCGCGGCGGCCTCGGAGCCGTCGGCCCCCTCCCCCACGATCTCGATGTCCTCCGCCCCGCCGAGCATGAAGGTGAGTCCTGCGCGCACGAGCGGGTCGTCGTCGACGATGAGCAGCCGGATGGTCATGAGGGCCACGGTAGCCACGATCGGACGGTGAACCCTCCGTCGTCCGTCTTCCCGTGCTCCAGCCGCCCGCCCGCGAGCGTGGCGCGTTCGGTCAGCCCGATCAGGCCCTGGCCGGATCCGGGCACCTGACGGACCGGGCCGTCCGGGGCGGGGTTGCTGACGGTGACGGTGAGCCCTCGGCCGGGTCCGCCGTGCACGGTGACGGTGACCTCGGCGCCGGGGGCGTGTTTGCGGGCGTTGGTGAGACCCTCCTGGGCGATGCGGTAGACGGTGCGGCCGGTGGCGGCGGGGACCGTGGCCGGTGCGTCGATGCCGTTGTCGAGGGTGACCCGCATGCCGGCCTGCCGGGACTCGGCGACCAGCGCGTCGAGCGTGGCGAAAGTGGGCTGCGGCCGGTGGTTCTCGTCGCCCTCGCCGGGGGCGCGCAGTACGCCGATGATCTCGCGCAGGTCCTGGAGGGCCTCGTGGGCGCTGTCCCGGATGACGCCGGCGGCGCGGGCGACCTCGGCGGGGGGTGCGTCGGGCCGGAACTCCAGCGCGCCCGCGTGCACGCTGAGCAGCGTCAGCCGGTGGGCGAGCACGTCGTGCATCTCCCGGGCGATGGCCTCGCGGGCGAGCCGCTGAGCCTGCTGTGCGCGCAGTTCGGCCTCGGTCTCGGCCCGGTGGGCGCGTTCCCGCAGGGCGACGACGAGCTGACGGCGTGAGCGTACGAGCATGCCCCAGCCGAGGGCCGTCAGCACCAGGAGGACCCCGGCGATGATGTTGGCCAGGGTGGACGTCGCCGGATCGGGCCGCAGGAACGGCTGCCCGATGCCCGCGAGCAGCGCGAGCGAGCCGAGTACGGCGACCGGTTTGAACGGCCGGTGCACGGCGAGGCTGAACAGGCTCACCAGCATGGCGCCGCCCGCGACCGGCACCACCAGGGCGGTCACGATCAGCGTGGCGGCGAGCCCGACGGGCCAGCGCCTGCGCAGCCACACCGCGCAGCAGGCCGCCGCGCCGATCAGCTGGTCGGCGAGGACCACGGCGTCGGCGTTGGCGGCCTGTTCGCTCGCCTCGACCGCGAGCACTCCGATGAGGGCGGCGAAGAGGAACGCGACGGTGTCCACGATCCAGTCGCGCACCGTCCGCCGCGGCCGTTCCCTGCCCCGGTCGCCCGGAAGCTCCTGGTCCAGTGGGCCGGCCATGGCCGACGGCAGCAGCCAGGGGTATTCCGTACGCGTCACATCGACAAACCTACGCAGGTGGGGAGCGGTCCGGGGCCGTCCCGCGACGGGAAGCTACCAAAGTCGCACGCTCTCAGACTTTCGGAGCGAGAGCGCACGCCGACGGCGGACGCGGTGCCTCACGACGCCGGGCGACGATCACGGCATGAAGAAGATCCTGGAGTACATCGCTATGGCACTGATCGTCGTCGGCGTATGCGGAGTGCTGCGTGAGCTGAGCGGCGGATGGTTCGCCTTGATGGGCTTCACGAAGTGGATCATCGAGCCGATCGGTTTCCTGGAGGGGAAGGAGCTCTACGCGCACGTCGTGCTCGCGGTGCTCGGCTTCGCGATCCTGATGATCGCGGACCGCAGCAACCGCGACGACCGCAGCGACCACAGCGGCTGAGGGGGTCACGCGCCTCGGTCCCCGGCACCGGCCTGGGTACCGGCACGGGCCGGGCGCGCGGCACGGGTAGCGGCACCGGCCGGGCGCGCGGTATCGGTACCGGTACCAGCACTGGCCTGGTGCGCGGCACCGGTAGCGGCACCCGCCTGGGTACCAGCACTGGCCTGGCGCGCGGTGCCGGTCATCGCGGCCAGCTGCGCCGCTGCACTGTCGAGGAGCATGTCGAGCGCCGCCGGATAGGCGCTGATGTTCATCTCCGCGATCAGGTGCGGTGCGGCGGGTGCGATGTGGGGGTGTGTGTCCGCCGGCAACCGCGCGTAGGTGGCCTGCCATACGGTCTCGTCCGCCCGGCGGGCCGCCTCGGGCAGCGCGAGGGTGGCGGCGTCCAGCGCAGCGAAGGCCAGCGTCTGGTCGATGAAGCAGTGGTAGATGCGTACCGCCGCCGGCGTGGGAAAGCCCGCCCGGTGCAGCACCCCCAGGATGATCTCGTCCGACGCGATCTCATGGGTTCTTCCGGAGACCCGGCTCGCCGTCAGCACGGCCGCCTGCGGATGCGCCAGATAGGCGGCATGAACGCGTCGGCCCAGTTCGCGGAGGTCCGCCCGCCAGTCCGACGAGGCGGACCAGCCCTTCAGCGCGCGGCCGATCAGCTCGTCGCCGACCGCCAGCGTCAGCTCGTCCATGCCGCGGAAGTAGCGGTAGAGCGTGCTGGGATCGGCCCCGAGCGCCGCCCCGATACGGCGTGCGGTCAGCCCGGCGGCGCCGTGCTCGCGCAGCATCCGCAGCGCGGTCGTCACAATCAGCTGCTCCGAAAGGACCACACCCGTCTTGGTCGGGCGACGCCGCCGCCGTTCGGGCTCCGGGACCACCTTCTTGGGCATCAGCCTGCTCCTTCTCGCTGTCGGCCACCCGTCGGCCACCCCATCGGCCTCACGTCCGCGCTTATGCCAACGCCATTGACGATATCAACGGCCGGTGAGTTTCATCGGGGGCCCGGGAGAGTCCTGGGGAAAAGGGAAGGACCTGGTCATGCGCATCTTGCTGGTGGGTGCCGGTGGAGTGGGGACAGCAGTCACCCGGATCGCCGCACGCCGTGGATTCTTCGAACGGATGGTCGTCGCGGACTACGACCAGGCCCGTGCCGAGGCTGCCGTCGCCGCGGTCGCCGCGGTCACTCCAGGGCCGGAGGCTGGGGCCGAGGCGGCGGAGGGCCGGTTCGCCGCCGCCCGCATCGACGCCTCGGACGAGGCGGCGGTCAGCGAGCTCCTCGCGCGGGAGCGCTGCGACGTCCTGCTCAATGCGACGGACCCCCGTTTCGTCATGCCGCTGTTCCGTGCCGCACTCGCTGCCGGTGCCCACTACGTGGACATGGCGATGTCCCTGTCCCGCCCGCACGCGGACCGCCCGTACGAGGAGTGCGGGGTGAAGCTCGGGGACGAGCAGTTCTCTCTCGCGGACGACTGGGAGAAGTCGGGCCGGCTCGCCCTCGTCGGGATGGGAGTGGAGCCGGGGCTCTCCGACGTCTTCGCCCGCTACGCGGCCGACGAGCTCTTCGACACCATCGAGGAGATCGGTATCCGGGACGGCGCCAACCTCACCGTGGAGGGCTATGACTTCGCGCCCTCGTTCAGCATCTGGACCACGATCGAGGAGTGCCTCAACCCGCCGGTGGTCTTCGAGGCCGGCCGCGGCTGGTTCACGACAGCGCCGTTCAGCGAACCCGAGGTGTTCGACTTCCCCGAGGGCATCGGGCCGGTCGAGTGCGTCAACGTCGAGCACGAGGAAGTGCTGCTGATTCCGCGCTGGGTCGAGGCCGGGCGGGTCACCTTCAAGTACGGCCTCGGTACGGACTTCATCAACACACTGCAGGTCCTGCACCAGGTGGGCCTGGACAGGACCGACCCGGTCACGGTGCCGGGCCCGGAAGGACCGGTGCGGGTCTCGCCCCGTGACGTCGTCGCGGCCTGTCTGCCCGATCCGGCCACGCTCGGCGACCGGATGCGCGGCAAGACCTGCGCGGGCACCTGGGTCAAGGGGGTCAAGGACGGCGGGCCGCGCGAGGTCTACCTGTACCACGTCGTCGACAACGAGTGGTCCATGAAGGAGTACGGGAGCCAGGCCGTGGTCTGGCAGACGGCCGTCAACCCGGTCGTCGCACTCGAACTCGTCGCGACCGGGGCATGGTCGGGGACGGGCGTCCTGGGACCGGAGGCCTTCGACGCGCGTGCCTTCCTCGCCCTGCTGGAGGAGTACGGCTCTCCCTGGGGGATGCGCGAGCAGTAGGGGGCCGAGCGGTGGCCCGCGG
>NZ_JBSGZO010000039.1:0-36658 GCF_053611045.1 Streptomyces sp. NPDC054841
CGGCGGCGACGGCGGTGACGCTGACGGCGAGACACGCGGCCTCGGCCCACCTGGCGGGGCTGACGCCCACGGGCATCCGGGCCGTACGGCAGACGAGCAGCAGCGGGGTCACCACGAGGACCCCCATGGCATCGCCCGCCCACCACGCCGACCAGACCGGCCAGAAGCTGTCGGGCGCCAGCACTCCGGCGAGCACCAGCACACCGGCCCCGACGGTCGCGCTGATCAGCATCCCGGCCAGGGCCCCCAGGAAGACGAGCGCCAGCCCGTCACGCAACCGGTCCAGCTCGGTACGGAAGCCGACCCGCCGCAGCATCAGGTACGCGCAGACCGGCGCGAGGCTGTTACCGGCGAGGATCCCGAGGGAGAACGGCCGGAACGGACTGATGGCCAGGATGACGAGGAGAGTACCGAGGGCGATCCCCGGCCAGATCCGGAGCCCGAACCAGAGCAGACAGCTCAGCGCGATGCCGGTGGGTGGCCACAGCGGCGTGACGATCGCGCCCTCGATCACCACCTGCAACGTGAGCCCGACGCGTCCTGCCGCGTAGTAGGCGGCGGCGACGGCGAGCATCAGCAGGACGACGGTGCCGAAACGACGGATTTCCTGGGTACGGACCACACCAGTCATCACACAACCTCACCCTGTCCGACGCCATCCGGGACACGCGTCGGCGGGTTCGCCGCCTCACCCGGAGGGGCGTCGCGGTCCCGCGTCATGACGCAGGACGAGCACGGCCGCGTCGTCGCAGTGGTCGGTGAACTCGGCCGCCTTCATCACCTCGGCGGCCAGCAGATCGGCATCGACATCGGCATCGATCCCGGCCCCGACCAGCCGGGCCACCCGGCTCAGGCCGGTCTCGATCGGCACGGTCGGCCCCTCGATCACACCGTCGGTCAGCAGCACGAAGGCTCCGGACTGGGTCAGCGGGCGCCGGGTCACCGGGTACACCTCGCCCGGTTCGATACCGAGGGGCAGCCCACCGACGTCCTGAGCGGTGCCGCTGCAGCCGTCGGCCGTGGCCCAGACCGCCGGTACATGCCCGGCCCTGGCGCTTTCGAGGACCCAGGTCCTCGGGTCGAAGCGGAGAAAGCTGCAGGTCGCGAAGAGTTCGCGGGCCACGGACACCAGCAGGTCGTTGGCCCGGCCCAGCACTTCGCCCGGGTCGGTGCACGCCGTGGCCACGGCGCGCAGTCCGATCCGGACCTGTCCCATGAAGGCGGCGGCTTCGACGTCGTGCCCCTGGACGTCGCCGATGGAGAACCCGAGCGACCCGTCGGGCATCAGGAAACCGTCGTACCAGTCGCCGCCGATGTCCAGACCGTCGCGGGCGGGCACGTACCGGGCGGCCGTCCGCAGACCGGGCAGGGACGGCAGCGTGCGCGGAAGCATGTCGCGCTGCAGAGCCTCGGCGAGATCCACCCGGGCGCGATGCGCCTCTGCGCCCTCTCTCGCCTGTGCGGTCAGCAACCCGAGCGCGGTCAGCAGGTCGTCGGCGCTCGCCGACCGCGGGGGACGACGCCGCGTCATGGACCTCTCCGGATTTACGACAGTTCCAGCGCCCTGCGGAAACCGTCGTTCATCTTACTTCCGGGTCGCGACGGCCGCCTGGTGACGTCATGGGCGCGGCGCTCGCTCCGCGCTCACTGTGCGGCGCGACCCGCCGCCTCCCGCGCCCGGAGTACGGCGGCGATGCGACGGCACCAGTCCCTGTTCTCGCGCTCGAACGCGAGGCCGCGCAGACAGGTCAGATACGGTCCGACGCGCTCGCCCCGGGCGAGGAACTCCTCCTCGTCGGCGGCCCCGCGCATCTTCCGCAGCATCGCGCCGAACAGCTCGATCCTGGCCTCGGACGCGGTCGCCCGCTCCTCGAGCTGATCGATCACCGGTCCGGTGTCGATCCGGTCGGCAGCCTGGACCTTGACGAGCAGGTCGTCACGGATGAAGGACGGCTTCGACACGGCGGCGGCGAACCGCTCCAGCTCCTCGTGCCCGGCGTCCGTGACACGGAACAGACGTTTGTTGGGGCGGTTCTCCTGGATCACCTGGCGTCCGGCGACCAGGCCTTCCTTCTCCAGACGGGTGAGCTCGGCGTACAGCTGCTGAGGCAGGGCGTACCAGAAGTTGGCGACGCCGACGTCGAATGCCTTGGCCAGCTGGTACCCGCTGTACTCACCGTCGAGCAGCGCCGCCAGTACGGCGTGTCGCAGGGCCATCGTCGCCGCCCCTTCCCTTTCGTCGTCCGCATGCCCCATCATACTCAAGGATCTGACTAGTCAGATCCTTGAGTAACCAGTAATCAGATGAACCGGGTGCGGCGATGAACGCGACGACACGCCGCCGGGACGAGGGGACACACCATGGAGACCGCTGAACGCTTCCGTACCGCCGTCGAGCAGCGCGACCTCGGAGCGCTGGACGACCTGTTCACCGAGGACATCCGCCTCTACAGCCCCGTCAAGTTCACACCGTTCGAGGGCAAGGCGATGGTTATCGGCCTGTTCGGCGTGCTGCTGCGGACCTTCGAGGACTTCCGCTACGTCGGACAGTTCGCCGGCACGGCCCGGACCAGCACGGACGGCACCGAGGCACCGTCGGAAATCCTGATGTTCCGGGCGACGGTGAAGGGCCGGGAGATCCATGGCATCGATCTGCTGCAGTTCGACGAGGCGGGCAAGGTCAAGGAGTTCACCGTGATGGTCCGCCCGCAGTCGGCGGTGCACGCGCTGGGCGAGGCGGTCCTCGAAGGGCTGGTGGCGGACGGCCTCGTCACGGGGTGAAGCGCGCGTCGTATTCGGCGTCTCCTCCGGTTCCGCCCGCTCTCCCTGGGCACGTACGCCTCGGTGCGGGGCGGCGGGACCGGCACCGGCCCGGCCGGGTACGACGGGACCGGTATCGGCCTGGGCCGGATCACCGTTCGGTTCAGTACTCCGGTGGCCGTGTGCGCAGTTCCGCTGTGAGCCTGCTCCGTACCTGCTGCTCGTGGAAGAGCCGCCCCACCAGCGCCGCTCCGTAGACGACGAATCCCACTCCGACGAGCCAGGACTGAAGGACCAGCACGGTGCCGAACGGGCCGTACGTCACGGCGTTCGACGCGATCAGCGGGGAGAACACGAACTGCGAGAAGACCCGCAGCCCGAGCAGTCCCAGCGCCGTCGCCACGGCTCCGGGCGCCAGCGCCCGCCAGCGGATACGGCCGCAGAGCAGCAGCCACTGCGACCACCAGAAGAAGAGGAACGCACCGACCACGTCCCCCGTGGCGACCAGGGCGGTCTCCGGGGCGGACGCCGCCTCGCGCGTGGAAGTGGAGACGAACAGCAGCAGTGCGCAGATCAGTACGGCCAGCCAGACGACATGGCGCCACATGGTGTGCCAGCGAGCCGTCGGCAGGTCCCACGCCCGCTCGTACCCGGTCTGCACGGCGGATCCGAAGGTCACGCCGAACGCGGCCAGAGCGGCCAGACCGAGCGCCGTGGTCCGCTGCAGCGCCTGCCCCGGCTTGCCGAAGAGCCGCACGACCTCCTCCTGCGAGACCTGCGACACGCCGAGCCCCTGCACCAGCCACTTGGCGAAGCCCTGCCCGCTCGCCAGGTCGGCCGCCGCGACGACGACCAGCAGCGGCACGAGAGTGAGGAAACTCAGCGCCGCGAAACCCATGGCACGGTGCATCAGCTCCATCTCACGGCCGCGGTTCCAGGCGAGCCCGACCACCGAGGTCTGCACGCGCTGGTGGAGCCGCGTGAACCAGCGGCCGGGGTACGCCTCGGCATCTTCCGGCACACCGAATCTGAAGGGCATGTGCCGTCGACTACCCGAAAGCGCGGCCCGGGCAGTCCGGCGTGCCCCCGAACGGGTGTCTTCCGGCCCGGCCGATGGAGGAAGATGACGAAGTGACCGCCATCGGTCCTGTGCCCGCCGGCGATCCCGCACCCGTCGGCGCCCCTGGGCCCGCCGCCGGCCGCGGCAGCACCCGGCCGCCGGCCATCGCCGATGTCGCGAAGGCGGCGTCGGTGTCGCGCACGACCGTGTCCCACGCCCTCAACGGCCTCGGAAAGGTCGATCCGCGTATGTGCGCGCGCATCAAGAGGATCGCGGGCGAGATGGGCTACCGCCCCGATCTGCGGGCGCAGCGACTGCGCCGCGGGCAGGCCGAGGCGATCGCGCTCCTCGTACGGCGAGGCGGGCAGCGACGTACGGCGAGGCGGGCCGCGACCGGTCGCCCGGGAGGGTGGCGCGGTGTTAGAACTGGGACATGATCGGACGTCCCCGCCGGTCCTGGCTGACGGCGGTCATGCCGTCCAGCCGCCCGCGGACACGTGATCAGCGTGCCCGCCCGGGGTGGCGGCGGAGTCTGCGAACCGGGCTGAGCGTGCACAGCCTCGCCACACAGGTCTTTCTGCTGCAGGCGCTCGTGATCATCCTGCTCGTGGTCGGCGCGACGGTCGCCCTTGTCCTGCAGGCCCGTTACGACAGCCAGCAGGACGCCCAAAACCGTTCGCTCGCCGCGGCGGAGACTTTCGCGCATGCACCGGGCACGGCGGCCGCGCTGCAGTCCCCCGACCCGACAGCGATCCTGCAGCCCGCCGCCGACAAGGCCCAGCGGGGCTCGGGGGTCGACTTCATCAGCGTGCTGAGCAAGGACGGGATCCGCTACACGGACCCGGAACCCCAGCTGATCGGAAAGCGCGTGGAGGGCGACTTCAGGCGGGCGGCCGCGGGAGAGGCGTTCACCGAGACGTTCGAGGGCCGGCCGCACGAGGCGGTGCGGGCCGTCGTCCCCGTCATGGACCCCAGCAGACGGGTCGTCGGCATGGTCAGCGCCGGCATCCAGATCGCGAACGTCGGCGATCTGCTGGACCGGCAGCTGCCGCTCGTGCTCGCGTCCGCCGCCGGCGCGCTGGCGCTCGCCACCGGTGGCGCGGCGCTGGTCAGCAGGCGGCTGCGGCGCCAGACCCATGGTCTGGGCCCGGCGGAGATGACCCGTATGTACGAACACCATGACGCCGTTCTCCACGCGGTGCGCGAGGGCGTCATGATCTTCGATGGCGACGGGCGGCTCGTCCTCGCCAACGACGAGGCGCGACGGCTGCTCGGCCTGCCCGCCGACGCGGACCGGCGGCATGTCACCGAGCTGAACCTCGGCCCGGGAATGACCCGGCTGCTGGAGGCGGGTGAGGAGGTCTCCGACCAGGTGTTCCTCTCCGGAGACCGGCTGCTGGCCGTCAACACCCGGCCCACGGCCCCGTACGGTGGCGTGCCGGGAGTGGTCGCGAGCCTCCGTGACACCACCGAACTGCGGGCCCTGTCGGGACGGGCGGAGGTGGCCCGGGAGCGTCTGACGTTGCTGTACGAGGCAGGCGTACGGATCGGCACCACACTGGATGTGCGCCGGACGGCGAGGGAACTCGCGGACGTGGCCGTTCCCCGGTTCGCCGACTTCGTCACGGTGGAGCTGCTCGATCCGATCCTGCGCGGCGATGAACCGACGGGCGCAATCGGTGAGATGCGGCGGGCGGCTCTCAGCGGCATCCGGGAGGACCATCCGCTCCAGCCGGTCGACGATCTGATCCTGATCAGTGTGACCCCGATGGCCACGGCGCTCGACAACGGCCGGGCGCTGCTCGAACCGGATCTCACCACGTCCGAGACCTGGGGGACGGAGGACCCGGAGGGGGCACGGCAGGCGCTGGAGTACGGGATCCGCTCGCTCATCACGGTGCCGCTCCAGGCCCGCGGCGTCGTGCTCGGCCTGGTCAACTTCTGGCGGTCGGACGACGCCCCGCGGTTCGACGAGGACGACACCTCGTTCGCCGAGGAGCTCGCGGCCCGGGCGGCGGTGGCGATCGACAACGCGCGGCGGTTCACCCGTGAGCACGCGATGGCGGTGACCCTGCAGCGCCGCCTGCTCCCCCGCGATCTGCCGGAGCAGGATGCCCTGGAGGTGGCCTGGCGCTATCTGCCCGCCCAGGCCGGGGTGGGAGGCGACTGGTTCGACGTGATCCCCCTGCCGGGTCTGCGGGTCGCTCTCGTGGTCGGCGATGTGGTCGGCCACGGCATGCACGCGGCGGCCACGATGGGCCGGCTGCGTACGGCCGTACTCAACTTCTCGTCCCTGGACCTGCCGCCGGCCGATCTCCTGGCCCACCTCGACGATCTGGTGATGCGCATCGACGCGGAGCAGCCGACCGAGGAGGACCGGGCTCCGGTGACCGGCGCGACCTGCCTGTACGCGATCTACGACTCGGTCAGCGGCCGCTGCACCCTCGCGCACGCCGGGCACCCCGGGCCGGCCCTGGTCGATCCGCGCAGTGGGGTGACGTATCCCGAGCTGCAGGTGTCACCGCCGCTCGGCATCGGCGGGCACCCGTTCGAGGAGACCGAGCTGGACCTGGCGGAAGGCAGCCGGCTCGTGCTCTTCACCGACGGCCTCGTCGAGGACCGCCGCCGGGACATCGACGAAGGACTGGAGCTGCTGCGCACAGCGATCGCCCCGCCGGGACTGACGCCGGAGGAGACCTGCCGTGCCGTGACGGACGCCATCCTGCCCGACCAGCCGAGCGACGACATCGCGCTCCTCGTCGCCCGCACGCGCCTGCTGGCCTCCGACAGGTCCGTCGTCTGGGAGGTGCCGTTCGATGCGTCGGCCGTGTCCCGGGTGCGTGCCGAGGCCGGACGGCAGCTCGCCGAGTGGGGTCTCGAGGAGTCGGTCTTCGCCACCGAGCTCGTTCTCAGCGAGCTGCTCACCAATGCCCTCCGTTACGGCACCGAGCCGATCCGGGCCCGCCTGCTGTACGGGCACACGCTCATCTGCGAGGTCTCCGACGGCAGCAACACCTCTCCGCACCTGCGCCGCGCCGCCACGATGGACGAGGGTGGCCGTGGTCTGTTCCTGGTGGCGCAGTTCTCGCAGCGCTGGGGGACGCGCTACGTGAGTCCCGGCAAGATCATCTGGGCGGAACTGGCACCGAGCGGCGCCCTTCCGGAGGAATCGGTGATGGCGCTCGACGAAGAACTGGCGTGGTGAGGCCGCACCCCGACGGACCGGAGGGGGCCGGGGCCGCACGAAGGGACTCCACGAAGGGACTTGTACGAAGGCGGCGGGCCGGGGCCGCACAGCCCCTGGCTAGGGCTGGACGACGGGCCGGGCCTCCACGCCGGAAGGAAGCTGCTGATGAGCGCCGCTCGCGATCATCCGCACCTCACCGCGGTCACTGATCTCCGCCTGCACGATGCCGGTGTCGTCGGTGTAGATCGGATGGCCGCCGGCCCCCTTGCGATCGGTGCGGTGCACCACCACCGCATCCTCGCTCCCCGGCGCCTGCTCGGCCCCCGCACCGGCGAAGACCAGCTCAAACACATCGTCCCGGCCCATGTCGCTCTCCTCTGCTGTGAAGCCGCACGCCGTGTCCGGCATCAGTGTGAATGGCCAGTACCCGAATAGCCATTATGCGACTTTTAGCACTATTTCGAGCGCTGTGTATTGGTACGACGACCGAGCGGCACCGGCGCTCAGAGGCGCGCGTGGGCGGTGATGTCCTCGTCGAACTGCTCGATCATCGCGGGTGTCACCGTGGGCCGGCACTGGGCGATCGCGGCGAGATGGTCCTCGGTACTCGCACCCGGCGCCCGGCGCTCCGCCGCACCGCCCGTGATCCCGTGCAGATCCCGCTCGAACGCGGTCTGGGCGGCGATCCGGGCCGCGTGCTCGATGTCCGCCGGAGTGAACTGCTCGCTGGCTGCGACCAGCGCCGTCACATCCACGTCGGACCGGCCGTCCGTGTACCGGGACCAGATCGCCGTGCGGGCCGCCTTGTCCGGCGTACCGATCGGGATCAGATAGTCGAACCGCCCCGGGCGCAGGAACGCCGGGTCGAGCGACCGTACGGAGTTGGTGGCGCACACGAGCAGACGCTCGTCGCCCTCCCGGAAGCCGGGTATGAGCTTGAGCAGTTCGTTGGTGACGCCGTGCATCCCGCCGGGCTGCGCGGGCTCGGTACGGACCGGGGCGATCTCCTCGACCTCGTCGATGAAGACCAGAACACGTTCGAGCTCCGCGATCCGGGCGAACGCGCTGCGCAGCGCGGCCGCGAGATTGCCCTCGTCGGCCAGCCGGGACGGCAGCAGCTCGACGAACGGCCAGCCGAGCCTGGACGCGATCCCCCGGGCGAAGGTGGTCTTCCCGGTCCCTGGCGGACCGAACAGGGCGATGGCCCGCGGCGGTCTGACCCCGTGCCGGGCGGCCCGCTCGGGCTGCGCGAGCGGCAGGACCACCCGCCGCTCGATCAGGTCCTTCTCCGCTTCCATGCCGGCCACCTTGGCCCACAGGTCCCCTGCCAGGAACCGACCGCCGAGGTCCTCCAGCAGACTGGCCGCGGGGCCGTGGACCGGCTCGGTCTTCTCGAAGTACGCGACCGCCGGCCGGCGTGTGTAGCCGGCGTTGAGCAGTCCCTCGCCCAGCAGCTCCTCCTCGGGCAGGACGTACGCGATCCGGCCCACCCGGGCGGCGACGAGCCGCCGCTCCAGCTCCATGAGCAGGGCGCTGGCCAGACCCCGGCCACGCCAGGCCGAGGAGATCGCGATGCGCATCACCCAGGCGCGCTCCCCCGCCACGGTGGCGAGGGCCGCGCCGATGGGCACGCCCTGGTGGACGGCGACGACGGCGGGCTGCCGGGAGGTGAGGGCACCGATGCATTCGGCGAGGGAGAAGACCGACTCCTGCCCGAGCTCGGCCGTCGTGTCGATCAGGTGGACCACTCCCGCGAGATCGCTCTCGCGGTAGTCACGGATGAGCCAGTTCACCGGTGCCGCCCCTCGTCGTTCGTGCTGATCGCGGTTCGCGCTGTGCGTGCTGATCGCGCTGATCGCGTTGTTCCGGTGAGGCTAGGGGCGCGGCCGTACCGGGTCCTGCTCCGCCGTGGACAACCCCGGTCGGGAAACGCGACGTTCCGTACGTAGCCAGCAGGACGGCCTTCCCTGCGCCGCCGGGACGGGCGGCGACCGGCTGGTGCGCGGCGAACTGTGCGGCGAGGCGATCCGGTTGGGGCGCCTGCTGTGCGAGCTGATGCCGGACGACGCCGAGGTGCGGGGGCTGCTCGCGCTGATGCTGCTGCACGACGCCCGGCGCGACGCGCGGGTGGACGACGAAGGACGCTACGTACCGCTCGACGAACAGGACCGTACGCGCTGGGACCTGGAACGGATCGTGGAGGGGCTCGGCACGCTCGACTACGCGCGATCGAGCCGAGCGCCAACGAGGTCGAACGGGCCGAGCTGCTGCGACGGCAGTCCCAGCTGGGCCGCTAGTGCCGCGACCGGCAATGTTTGCCCGTCGAGGAGCGTCGTCCGGTGCGTGCCATCGCAAGGCGGCCGGAAGTCCTTGTAGCGGAGCTACCAGGGCTTTTGGCCAACGCAGCGAGGGTGCGTGCCGGGCGGCGCGACAGGGCAAAGCTTGCCGGGAGGGGCACTAGGTCGTGGCGGCGGTTACTCGCGAGGAACGACGACCATGAACTATGGTGAGCGCCCCGATCGGCTCCCCCTGCGGATCCCATGGACAAACCGGGCTTTGCATGCTGATCGAAGGAAGTCCTGCCAATCCAGGACGTACATTGCAGCGCAGGGCGACGTGGTGTCGGCAACTCCGCCAGACGTCGGCTCCGTAGGGCCGACGCGCCTCGTCCTGTCATCCGGGACTCCAGGCCGCGGTCTCCTCTCATTCACCTACCTCTCGAAGGCAAGGCAGAGATGGCACGAGTCCCCCGACAGCCCACCCCGAAGCAGACGGATCCCGTCGACGAGCTGCTTCCCCTCCCCAAACTCACGCTCTACGGCTTCCAGCACGTCCTCGCGTTCTACGCGGGGGCGGTGATCGTCCCCGTACTCCTCGGGAACGCCCTGGGCCTGTCCCGGGAAGAGCTGGTCTACCTCATCAACGCGGACCTGCTGACCTGCGGTATCGCCTCGATCATCCAGGCGCTCGGGGTCTGGAAGGTCGGCGCCCGGCTCCCGCTGGTGCAGGGCGTCACCTTCACCGCGGTCTCCCCCATGATCGCCATCGGCATCGGCGCGGGCGGCGGCACCGCCGGGCTGCTGGTGGTCTACGGCGCGGTCATCACCGCCGGCATGGCGACGTTCCTCTTCGCGCCCTTCTTCAGCAGGCTCGTGAAGTACTTCCCGCCGGTCGTCATCGGAACGATCCTGACCATCATCGGCATCACCCTGATCCCGGTGGGCCTGCAGGACGCGGCCGGCGGTGCGCACCTCATGGGCGGGCCGGAGTACGGGAATCCGAAGAACCTCGCGTACGCCCTCGGCACCCTGGTCCTCATCCTGGCGATCGCCCGGATCGGCAAGCCGTTCCTCAGCAGTGTCGCCGTACTGCTCGGGCTGGTCGTCGGTACGGCGGTGGCCTGGCTCCTCGGCGACGCCCGGTTCGACGCAGTGAAGGACGCCGACTGGTTCGGTGTCAGCACGCCCTTCCATTACGGCATGCCGAAGTTCGAACTGCTCCCCATCGTCGCGATGGTCGTGGTCATGCTGATCACGATGGTGGAGACCACCGGAGACGTCTACGCCATCGGGGAGATCACGCGGAAGAAGGTCGACAGCGACACGGTCGCGCGGGCGCTGCGGGCCGATGGCGCCGCCACCGTGCTCGGCGGAGTCCTCAACTCGTTCCCGTACGTGGCGTTCGCCGAGAACATCGGACTCGTGCGGATGTCGCGGATCATGAGCCGGTTCGTGGTCGTCGCCGCCGGTGTCTTCATGATCGTGCTGGGGCTGCTGCCGAAGGCGGGCGCCCTGGTCGCGGGGATTCCGCATCCCGTGCTCGGCGGCGCCGCGATCTCGATGTTCGGCATGGTCGCCGCCGTCGGCATCCAGATCCTCGGCAAGGCCGATCTGCGCGAGGAACGCAACGCGCTGATCCTGGCGGTCAGTCTGGGCGCCGCGCTGCTTCCCACGACGGTCGCGCCGTTCTTCGACCGGATGCCGGACGACATCCAGGCGGTGCTCGACAGTGGGATCACGCTTGGCGGTCTCACCGCGATCGCACTGAATCTGTTCTTCCATGCGTTCACGCGCCGCCCTGCGATGGAAATCGACTGGGACAACGTCGAGGAAGGGGAGGACGGGGGCTTCGACCACGGCGGGGCCGGCCCCACCGATCCACCCCGGTGGGCGGCCACCCACTGACAGGGCGCGGCAGAAGCCCGGTTCAGATGGGGCTCGGCCCGCAGCGGGCCGGGAGGGGTCACACACCCCTCACCGGCCCGCGAGCGCGGTACGGAGCCGCCTCAGCGCACGGTCACCTCGAACGGCGACGCCTCGCCCGCCTCGCCTATCAACTCCCAGAAGTGGTCGACCAGTCGGCGCAGATACGCGGAGCGCTCGGCCGCGACCTCCTTCAGCCTCGCGTCGTCGTTGCGCGCCAGGACGTGCCCCATGTACCGCTCGTTGAACTCGGCGAACTCCGCATGCATCGTGCGCAGCGCGTCGCCCACCGAGGTCTCGTTGACGACGACGATCTCCGCGACCGGTGCGACGTGCGTCTTCCAGCGCCCGTCGAGGGCGGAGCGCAGATGCCCGGTCAGTTCGTCGACCCTGCCCATGATTCCGACCAGTTTCCGCAAGGACAGCCCCAATGCCTCCACCAGTGCCCTGGTCTGCCGCGAGTCTCCGTCCCAGCGCTGCGCGGCCTCAGCAGCCAGGTAGTCCTCGGCGGACATCCCGACGCGGTACGCGAGCCGCTCCGCGCTCAGCTGCCGGGCCAGCCGGTGCTCCGCCAGGGTACGCGGCTCGATGCCCATCAGCTCAGTCGACGAGCACCACAGCACATCGGCCAGCGCGAAGAGCTGCGGCTCCGTGGGCACATGGGAGCCCTGCTCCCAGGCAGTGATCAGTTCGGGATGGACCGGGACACCGCACGCCGCCATGGCGTGCGCGACCTGAACCGTCGTCAGGCCCATGCGGGCCCGCGCGGCTCTGGCCTCTGTGGGGGAGAACGCAGTGCTGTACACGAAAGTTGACACCTCGCTGCACCCCGGCGAGCGCAGGGCGCTTGGGGGAGAGGGACCGGCGGACCAACGTCCAGGAGCGGGCAGGCTAACAGATGGCCCATGGTTGCGAAGTGGTTGGCTTTGTCTCAATTTCACTTCGGTCTCTGTTGAGTTTCGTTCGATCCGAAGGTCTCGATCCGTAGGTCTCGATCCGAGGGTTCAGCAGATGCGCGGCAGCTGCTCGCCGAGCGGAAGGTCGACCACGCGCGTGCCGCCGAGTCCGGTGCGGGCCACCACCATCCCGGGGTGCGCCTCGATCGCCTCGCCGATCACCGCGGCATCCCTGCCCAGGGGGTGCGCGCGCATGGCCGCCAGGACCGCGTCGGCGTGCTCGCGCGGGACGAACGCCACCAGCTTGCCCTCGTTCGCGACGTACATCGGGTCCAGGCCCAGCACGGCGCAGGCGTTGGCGACGGCGGGCGGGACCGGGACGGCGCGCTCCTGGACGACGACGCCCGTGCCGGAGGCCACCGCGATCTCGTTGAGGGCCGCGGCGAGTCCGCCGCGCGTCGGGTCGCGCAGGACGTGCAGGTCGTGGGTGACCGCGAGCATCGCCTCGACCAGACCGCCGAGTGCGGCGCAGTCGCTCTCGATGTCCACGCCGAACTCGAGGCCCTCACGCACGCTCATGATGGCCACGCCGTGGACGCCGATCGCACCGCTGACGATCACGACGTCGCCGGGGGCGGCGCGTTGCGGACGCAGATCGACACCGGGCGGGATGAGGCCGATGCCCGAGGTGTTGATGAAGATGCCGTCGCCGTGGCCCGCTTCCACGACCTTGGTGTCGCCCGTGGCCACTTCGACTCCGGCCGCGCGGGCGGCGGCGCCGAGGGCATCGGCCACGCGGGCGACGACCGCGAGCTCGACGCCTTCTTCGAGGATGAACCCGCAGGAGAGATACGCGGGTCCGGCACCGCTCATCGCGAGGTCGTTGACCGTGCCGTTGACGGCGAGGTCGCCGATGCTGCCGCCGGGGAAGAACAGCGGCCGCACCACGAAGGAGTCGGTCGAGAACGCCAGCCGCGCGCCGCCGAGTTCGAGCGCCGCGGAGTCGCCGAGACCGGCGAGCACGGTCCCGCCGAAGGCCGGGGCGAAGATGTGCTCGACGAGTTCGGCGGACATGGCACCGCCACCGCCGTGGCCCATCACCACACGGGGCTGGTCACGGAGCGGAACGGGGCACGTCCACGCCAGGAGGTCCGGTGCTTGGGTGGTCTCAGACAACGGGGCTGCCTTCCAGGGACGCGGCCGTCAGATCCAGCCGCCGGTAGAGGTAGTAGGCGGCGCACGCGCCCTCGCTGGAGACCATGGTGGCTCCGAGCGGCGTGCGCGGGGTACAGGTGGTGCCGAACGCCTCGCACTCATGGGGCTTCAGCAGGCCCTGCAGGACCTCGCCGCTGCGGCAGGCGGCCGGCTCACGGGTGTCGACGCCGGTCACCGAGAAGCGGTGCTCGGCGTCGTACTCCCGGTAGCGCGAGGACAGCCGCCAGCCGCTGTCGGGGATCACCCCGATGCCGCGCCAGGCGCGGTCGGTGACCTCGAAGACGTCGTCCAGCATGGCCCGTGCGGCGGGGTTCCCCTCGGGCCTGACGGCACGCGGGTAGGCGTTGTCCACGGTGTGCTCGCCGCGCTCCAGCTGCAGGACCGTCCTGCGCACGCCTTCCAGGATGTCCAGGGGCTCGAATCCGGTCACCACGATCGGGACCCGGTACCGCTCGGCGAGCTCCGGGTATTCGCCGACGCCCATCACGCTGCAGACGTGGCCGGCGGCGAGGAAGGCCTGTACGCGGCAGCTCGGGGACCGCATGATCGCCTCGATCGCCGGGGGCACGCGCACATGGGACACCAGCAGGCTGAAGTTCGGAATGCCGAGTTTGCGGGCCTGGTACACCGTCATGGCGTTGGGGGGTGCGGTGGTCTCGAATCCGATCCCGAAGAAGACGACCTCACGGCCGGGGTTCTGCTGGGCGATCCGCAGTGCGTCGAGGGGCGAGTAGACCACGCGTACGTCGCCGCCCTCGCCGCGCACCTGGAACAGGTCGCGTCCGGTGCCGGGCACCCGGAGCATGTCGCCGAAGGAGCAGAAGATCACCCCGGGACGGGAGGCGATCTCCAGTGCCTTGTCGATGACCTCCAGCGGTGTGACACACACCGGACAGCCCGGACCGTGGATCAACTCGACCTCGTCCGGAAGGAGTTGGTCGATGCCGTGCCGGATGATGGTGTGGGTCTGGCCTCCGCAGACCTCCATCAGCGCCCAGGGCCGGGTCACGGTGGCGCGGATGTCGTCGAGCAGCCGCTCGGCCAGCGCGGGGTCCTGGAATTCGTCGATGTACTTCACCGCTGTGCCTCCCGCGGCGCTCCGCCGTCGGCGGGCCGCTCCGCCGCGCCGGCCTCGGCAGCGGCCAGCTCCCAGGGGTCGCCGAACTCCTCCTGGAGCATTCCCAGGCTCTCGAAGAGCTTCAGCGTCTGCCGCGCCGACTCCTCATCCAGCCGTTGCAGGGCGAATCCCACATGGACGATGGCGTATTCGCCGACCTGAAGGTCCGGCAGATACTCCAGACACACCTCCTTGACCACCCCGCCGAAGTCCACGGTGGCCATGCGGGTGCCGTCCCGGTCCTCAATGCCCAGTACTTTGCCGGGTACCGCCAGGCACATCCGTTCCTCCTCGCTGTTGTGCTGCCACGACGAGCTGGCCGAGCGCCAGCCCTCCGTCGTTCGGGGGGACTCTTCGGTGGCGCAGCACGGTGAACCCGTCCGCCCGCAGCGCTCCCGCGCAGGCGGAGGAGAGCAGTGCGTTGGCGAACACTCCCCCGGTCAGGGCCACGGTCTCCAGGCCGTGCCGCTCGCGTGCGCCGGCGCAGAGCGTGTGGACGAGACGGGCGACCGCGGTGTGGAAGCGCGCCGCGACGACGGGGGCGGGGATGCCCGCGCGTACGTCGTCGACGACCGCCGCCAGTACGGGTGCGGGATCGGCGGTCAGCGCGGCCGCGGTCCCCGGATCCGGCGGGCGCAGCGTGAAGGCGTAACCGTCGCCGTTCCCGCCGGCGGCGGTCACCGCGGCGGCTTCGAGCTCGATGGCGGCCTGGGCCTCGTATCCGGCCCGGTGGCACACGCCCGCCAGGGAGGAGACAGCGTCGAACAGCCGGCCCATGCTGGAGGTGGGAACGCAGTTCAGGTTTCGTTCCAACTGACGTTCCAGCAGGCGTAGTTCGCCCGGCGGGCAGGCTTTCACGCAGGGCAGGTCCCCGGCCCGCTCGATGCCCGCCGCACGCAGATGCGCGAGCGCCATACGGTACGGGCGCTCCACCGCCGCGTCGCCGCCGGGCAGCGGGACGTACGCGAGGTGCGCGTACCGGGTGAATCCGGCGTAGTCCGCCAGCAGGATCTCCCCGCCCCACACCGCGCCGTCGTCGCCGTAGCCGGTGCCGTCGAAGGCCACCCCGATCACCGGCCGGCTGCCGTCCAGGCCGTGCTCGGCCATCGTGGCCGCGACATGGGCGTGGTGGTGCTGGACACGCAGGAGCGGCCGGTGCCCGGCGTGGCGGGTGGCCCACTGCCCGGAGCGGTATCCGGGGTGACGGTCGGCCACCAGCAGCCCGGGCCGTACGCCGGTGATCGTCTCCAACTGGTCCTCGGCGCACGCGAAAGCGTCCTGCGTGGCCAGGTCGTCCATGTCGCCGATATGGGCGGAGAGCCAGGCCTTGCGGCCCTCGCCGAGGCAGAGCGTGTTCTTGAGATCGCCTCCGACGGCGAGGGCCGGCCCCACGGAGACCGGCAGCGTGAGCGGCAGCGGGACATAGCCGCGTGAGCGGCGCAGCATCAGCGGTTCTCCGTCGCACACCCGGACCACGGAGTCGTCGCACGGCACATGGATGGGGCGGTCGTGCATCAGCCAGGCGTCGGCCAGGTGGGCCAGCCGTTCCAGTGCGTCCTCGTCGTCGGTGACGATCGGCTCCCCGGCGAGATTGCCGCTGGTCATGACGAGCAGGCGGGGTGCCGTCTCCCTGTCGCCGGGGAGCCCGAGCAGCAGATGGTGCAGCGGGGTGTACGGGAGCATGACGCCGAGGTCGGGGCTGCCCGGGGCGACCGCCGCCGCGGGCCGCGGGGCCCCGGTCCGCGGCAGGGGTTCGGCCCGGCGGCGCATCAGGACGATCGGCCGGACACCGCCGGTGAGCAACTCCCGCTCCACGGCACCGACATGCACGAGGTGCTCGACGTCGGCGATGTCCCTGGCCATCAACGCGAACGGTTTGTCTCCGCGGCACTTGCGGCGGCGCAGCATCGCCACCGCCCCCGCGTTGGTCGCGTCGCAGGCCAGGTGGTATCCGCCGAGGCCCTTGACGGCGAGGATCGCCCCCTCGGACAGCAGCTCGCGCGCCTCGGCAACCGGATCCGCCTCGAGCGGTCCGCCCAGGCTCCGGTCGTTCGGGTCGGGGGCGATCACATGCCGGGGCCGCAGCCCCGGGGCGGCGGGCGCCACGATCAGCCGCAGCCGCGGCCCGCAGGCGGGGCAGGCGACCGGCTGGGCGTGGAAGCGGCGGTCGGCCGGATCGGCGTACTCCCGGGCGCAGTCCGCGCACATCGGGAAGCCGGCCATCGTCGTGTGGTCGCGGTCGTACGGCAGGCCCGTGACGATGGTGAAGCGCGGTCCGCAGTGCGTGCAGGTGATGAAGGGGTGCCGGTGGCGCCGGTCGGCCGGGGCGGAGAGTTCGGCGAGACAGTCGGCGCACGTGGCGGTGTCCGGGGAGACGAGGGTGCGGACGGGGCCGTTCGCAGGCTCGGAGGCGACGATGGTGAATCCGTTCCCGCCCGTCGGGGGTACTTCCTGGTCGTGCACGGACTCGACCCGGGCCAGCGGCGGGGCGTCCTCGGCGATGCGGGCGCAGAACCGGGCCACGGCGAGCGGCGCGCCCTCCACCTCGGCGACGACGCCGTCCCCGGTGTTGGTCACATGCCCGGTCAGATCCAGTCCGGTGGCGAGGTTGTAGAGGAACGGGCGGAATCCAACGCCCTGCACCACGCCCCGTACCGTGACCCGGCGCCGCTGTGCCGTCTGCGCGGCGGCGATGCTCTGATGTGTGGCGGTCACGAGCGGGCCCGCGCCATGACCGGCGCGTGGACCGCGGCGCCCTCGGCGGCCGCCATGGCCCGGTCGAGCAGTTCTCCGGCGCCCTCCCCCGTGCGCACGGACGTCAGGACCACGTCCACACCGGGGTTGACCTGTTCGACATGGGCACGGAACGCCGCCTCGTCGAAGGCGACCGCGTCCGCGATATCGGTCTTGGTGACCACCACGAGGTGGGCGAGGCCGAAGGCCGTGGGGTACTTCAGCGGCTTGTCCTCGCCCTCGGTCACCGAGGCGAGGACGACTCTGAGGGATTCACCGAGGTCGTAGGAGGCGGGACAGACGAGATTGCCGACGTTCTCCACGAACAGCAGACGGGTGTCCATGGGGAGCCAGCCGTCGAGCTGCCCGGCCAGCATCCCGGCTTCCAGATGGCACAGCCCGTCGGTGAGCACCTGCTTGACCGGGACACCCGAGCGGGCCAGCCGTACGGCGTCGTTCTCGGTGGCCAGATCGGCCGTCAGGGCCGCGACCGGCACGCCCCGTTCCCGTGCGAGGAGCAGTTCGCGCTCCAGCAGGGCGGTCTTCCCGCTGCCGGGGCTGGACAGGAGGTTGACGACCGTCGTGCCGCGGGCGGCCAGCTCCGCGCGCAGCGTGTGCGCTGTCGCGTCGTTCTTGGCGAGCACCGCCTGCTGCAGATCGACAACTCGGCACATGGGTCAGTTCTCCTCGGTGATCGATGCGCGGATGCGGGCGTCCGCCGGGTCGTCGTCCCACTCCACGCCGGTGATGCGCAGCTCACGGCCCGAGACCAGTTCGGCGGTCGCCCGGCCGCACGCCGGGCAGCACAGCCTCGGGGGCATGCCCACCGCCCAGTCGTCCCCGCACGGTTCGCAGCGGGCCCGGCCGGGGACGGATTCCGCGACGAGTTCGGCGCCTTCCAGCACGGTTCCGGCGCAGGCCAGTTCGAAGGAGAAGGTGAGCGCGTCGGGGACCACTCCGGCCAGCTCGCCGACCTGGAGTCGCACGGTCCGCACCGCGGTGGCGCCATGGGCGCGCGCGGCTTCCTCCACCTGGTCGACGACGGCCAGCGCGATGGACATCTCGTGCATCGGTCTCCGTCCTGCGCAGCGGTCGGCCGTTCGCGCCCATTACAAGGCGGGGACGCGGCTCCGGCCGACCGGCACGCCGGGAGCACGCGGCTGCGTACGCCGTTCGGTTCAGCCCCCGGCGTGACCGCGCACGCGCGGGCCCCCAACCCTCTCGTCACATCGTGCGGATGCGCAGATACCGCTTGAAGTCGGGGAAGAGCCCCTTGACGAGAATCGCGAGTGCGGTGGCGACGGCAGCGCCGCCGATGATGGTCGTGGCCTTCTGCTTCTTCTTCATGGTTGTCCTCATCTCACGGCTTCGTGCTGGACCAGTTGCGTGACCATCCGTACGGCCTCCGGTACCGCGGCGGCCACCTGCGGGCTGAGTCCGATGCCCTCGTCGACGCAGGCCGGTTCGCAGCCCACGACGAGGGTGCGACGCGGCGGCGTGCTGCCGGTGCCGGCACACAGGGTGTCCAGCAGGGCCAGGACGGCGTCGGGTGACATCCGGTGGCCGTCGAGGGGCACGCTCTCCGCCACGCCGCCGACCGGCGTTCCGGGCTCGATCAGATACAGCGTTCCGGGTTCGCCGCCGCGCGCCGTGGCGTCGACGAGGACGAGCGTGTCGTATCCGTCGAGGACCTGGTACGCGAGGTGGACGCCCCGGATTCCGATGTCCGCCACTTCGACATGGCCGGGCAGCGGCTGCTCGGTGAGCCGGCGCACGGTCTCGACGCCGAAACCGTCGTCACCGAGGAAGATGTTGCCGACACCCGCGACCAGCGTCCGGGCACTGTCCTGTGCGGGGCCGTTCACGCGTCCTCCAGGGCTTCGACCTCGTCGGGCTGGAAGTACAGGAACCGGCCCTGCTCGCGGCGGATGTCGGCACCGGGATCGCCCTCGACGGTCACCGCGATGTGCACACCGCCGTCCACGTCGTGCAGGACGGCCTCGACCTGTGCGCTGCGGCCGTGCAGGAACAGGTCCTGGGCGTCGCTGTGACGCAGGCCCGGCCGCAGCCGGACCCGGCTGCCCGCGCTCACCGGCCGCCCGTCGATCATGACGTGATCGTGGGCCGGGTCGACGCTCGCGTCGCTGCCGGGGTCCCACCAGGGAGTCTTTGGCCGTACGACTCCGTGCTCGGCAGGATCCGCCGGCCCGGTGACCTCCCGCAGGCTGCGCACCGCGCCGTGCAGGCGTTCCAGGACCTCGGGGGGCATGGAGTCGGCCAGGTCGATCACGGCCGCGGCCCGCTCGTCGGTGCCCCTGGCCTCTCGCTTCTCCTCGTCGGTGAGGGCCGCGGTGCGCAGCGCGAGGATCTCGTCGATCTCGGTGGCGTCGTACAGGGCACCCGGGCTCTCCGGCGCGATGGCCGGGTGGTCCTCCAGGATGATGGGCGAGGAGAGCACGAGGTCCGCACGGCCCGTTTCGCCCGCGAGGACCGGCCAGGTGTGCAGATTCCGGCAGGACGCGACCGCCGCCTTGGCCCACTCGGGCGGGTCGGTCATCGAGAGGAACGCGCCGGTGTCCAGGCACAGCAGCAGATGGGCCGCGACGAGGGAGTGCGGCAGGGCGGCGTCCCGTTCGGCGCCGGGCCCGGGCGCCCAGGCGCTGGTGTTCTCCACGACGGCGGTCAGCCTCATCGCCCGGTAGGGACCGTCGAGTTCGGCTGCGGACAGGCGTACGACACCGCTGATCTCCTCGCGGCGGCGGACGAGCCGCCCCACGGTCCGCCCGGCGCCGTCCCGTACGGTTTCGGTCTCCTCACGCGCGGGCCGGGTGAAGGGGAAGGCCACCCCGTCCGCCGCCAGCTCGGCGACGGGGACGGCCAGTTCGACGCGCTCTTCCACACCCTCGTCCCAGGGCACCAGGACGCGGTCGTCCAGGTGCAGCTCGCGCACGGTCACGAAACCGCCGTCGTCGTCCGTCTGCTGGACGATGCGCCGCTGGGTGTGCAGGAAGCGCACCTCGACCGCGAGGGTCGCGTCGCGCTTCGGTTCCATCAGGCATTCGGTGTGCTGGAATTCGTGCTCTTCGCAGGCTGCGCTCCACGCGGGCGGCACGAGCACCCCGAACTGCCAGCGCAGCCGGTTCTTGGCCGCCGAGGCCCGGTACGGGTACAGCACATAGCCCTCGAAGAGCACGGCGTCGGCGACCTGCCGGGCGATGGCGAGCCGCGCGTGCGTCGCCGGGGGAAAGGCCGCGGTGGTCATGGTGCCGTCCTCCCGCCCGCCGCGCCGTCCGCGTCAGCCGTGTTGAGGAGTTCCTCCACCGTCGCCTCCCAGGACGGCAGGGCCCTGCGCGACCGGAAGGCGAGCAGGGCGTCCATGGTGGCGCGGGGCAGCCGGATCCAGCCGCAGCCGGGGAAGTGCTGCTCGACCATCTCCCGCCAGACCTTCACGGGCATCCGAACGGTCGTCTCCCGGTCCCAGGGCACGGGCTCGACGTGGAATCCACCGGCTCCGGTGAAGGCGCTGCCGGAGAAGAGCATGAGCAGGGGTACGTCGCCGCCGGCCAGCGCGTGGGCGTAGCGGGTGGCGGCGATGTCCATGTCGTACGTGCAGGGCACGACGAGGTCGGTCTCGGTTTCCCCGGTGAAGCCGGGAACCATGAGGGAGATCTGCGCGAACTGCACCGGGTGGAGCGTGCTGCCCCAGCGTGAGCGCTCTCCGAACAGATCCGTCAGGCCTTCGGCCTCATCGGGCTCGTATCCGCGGCGGGCGGGTTCGATGCGCAGCTGGCAGCGCAGCGCGAGGGCGTGGACCCTGGTTCCTCCGGATGCGGTGATCCGTAGCCGGAAGACGAGGGTGGGCCCTGCGGCGTGCGGATCGGCGCGAACGCCGGTGCAGCTGAAGGTGAACTGAGTCATGGGGGTCATGGGGGTCATGGCATTCATGGCCGTCATGGCCGGCTCCCCTGTGGCACCTGGGCCCGCTGTCGTACGTGGGCGAAGAAGGCGTCGAGATCGGCGCGGGCCTCGGCGCCGCCGTCGAAGCCCTGCCAGCGCAGCCGCATCCGGCCCACCAGTTCGTAGGCGTTGTCGATCGGCACCAGGTAGCACTCGGTGCGACCGTCGGTCCGGCGCAACAGCAGGGCCTCCACGTCGGGTTCGAGCAGTGCGGCGAGCCGGGTTCCGGCGAGGACGGCCTGCCAGGACGACGGCTCCAGTTCGCTCTCGGTCGCCCCGGCCGGGCTCGGGTAGAGCGCGACGAGCCGGTCGAGTGCGGAATTGCGGAAGAAGAAAGCGACGCCGACGGGGATCCTCAGCAGTTCCCAGGCGTTGTCGTCGATCCGGTGGCCGGGGTCGGTGAGGAAGCGGCCCGGGACCGCCCGGAAGCGGCCCTGCGAAGTGCCCGGACGGTCCAACAGCCGGGCGCACGGGTCGCAGGCGCAGGCCAGCGCCCGTCCCTCGGTGTCGACGAGATGCCGGTGGCGCTCCTCGGCCACGGGCACCCCGCACAGCTCGCACCGCTCCTCGCGGGGCGGCTGGGGCGTGGTGAAGCGGCGCAGGCCCCGTGGGCCGGGGGCGCCCGGCACGGTGCGGATCGCGCTCATCGCACCGTGACCGTGGAACGGCCGGTGGCGGCGGCGTCGGGCGGGCCCGAGCCGATCTGGAGCAGGGCGGGCTCACGCGGGGCGGCCGTCCGATCCAGTTCCACCGCGGTCACCTCGGGTGCGAAGCAGGCGAGTGCCTCCACGGCGGCCTGCCGGGCGACTTCCTGGGTGCTGGGGCACCCGCAGCCTGTCGAGCCGGTGACCCGCAGCCTCAGGACGCCGGTCACCTCGTCGAACCCGGCCGACTCGATGGAGTGCCGGACGCTGCGCAGGGCGCGGGCGATCCGGGTGGGGACGTCTTCGGGGTGCAGCTCGTGAAGCACGAGCAGGCTCGCGACCAGTTCGTCTTCGTACAGGCCGGCGCGCGGATCGCCACCGGACGGCCCGGTGGCGGGGTGGCCGAGCAGCTCTATGGCTCTGGCCAGACCGGCGCCGTAGAAGTCCATGAGGACCCGCACGAGTTCCTCGGCCGCCGCGCACGCCTGCTGGTCGCCGGTGGCGGCCAGCCGGTCGAGGACCTCCTCGACCCGCCGGCCGGCCTGCTCCGCGTTCACCGCGCTCATCCGGCGAGGCCGCTCAGTCCGGTGGGCACATGCATCGACTTCACCGTCCTGCCGTCGCCCACGTACATGTGGACGCCGCACGGCAGACAGGGGTCGAAGCTGCGGACGGTGCGCATGATGTCGATGCCCTTGAAGTTCTCCGGGGGGTTCTCCTCGAAGATGGGCGTGTTCTGCACGGCGTCCTCATAGGGGCCGGGGGTGCCGTAGGAGTCGCGGGTGCTGGCGTTCCAGGGGGTCGGCGGATAGGGGTGATAGTTGGCGATCTTGCCGTCCCTGATGACCATGTGGTGGGAGAGAACGCCGCGCACGGCCTCGGTGAAGCCGACTCCGATGGACTCGTCCGGCACGTCGAACTTCTCCCAGGTCTGGGTGCGTCCGGCGCGGACCTCCTCCAGGCCCTTCTCGGCACAGTGCAGGGCGACGGCCGCGGCGTAGGCCTGGAAGTAGGTGCGGGCGCGGTTGCGTTCCAGCGCGTTGCTCCACTGCGGGATCTTCCACTCGAAGGTGGTCTCCGGCTTGGTGAGCGTGCGCGGCAGGTTGATGACGACGCTGTGCCCGGTCGCCTTGACGTAGCCGATGTCGACGAGTCCCGACAGTGCCGTGGACCAGAGGCGGGCGATGGGGCCGCCGCCGGTGTCCAGGGGCAGGTGCTCCTTGCCGTCGAACCAGCGCGGGGACATCACCCAGCTGTACTTGTCGTCGAAGTCCCGTTTCTGCGGAGCCGGGATGGTGTGCTGGTTCCATGGGTGGCGGGGATCGATGGGATTGCCGAGCGGGTCGTGGGTGACGAACTGCTCCTGGCCCTCCCAGTCCTCGTAGTACGAGCTGCCCAGCAGGATCCGGATGCCGAGGTTGATCTGGGTGAGGTCGTTGGTGACCAGCTTGCCGTCGACGATGACACCGGGGGTGACGAACATCTTCCGTCCCCAGTCGGTCATGTTGGCGTATGTGAAGTCGCAGTACTCGGGGTCGTTGAGCGCTCCCCAGCAGCCGAGCAGCACGCGTCGGCGGCCGACCTCCTCGTACCCGGGCAGCGCCTCGTAGAAGAAGTCGAAGAGGTCGTCGTGCAGGGGGACCACGCGCTTCATGAACTCGACGTAGCGCATGAGGCGGGTGAGATAGTCCGTGAACAGCTGGACGGAGGCGACCGTGCCGACGCCGCCCGGGTAGAGCGTGGAGGGGTGCACATGGCGGCCCTCCATCAGACAGAACATCTCCCGGGTGTAGCGGCTCACCTGGAGGGCTTCGCGGTAGAACTCGCCCTCGAGCGGGTTGAGGGAGCGCATGATGTCGGCGATGGTGCGGTAGCCGTGCTCCGCGGCGTGCGGCGCTTCGGTGCGCTGCGCCTGCTCCCAGACGCCCGGGTTGGTCTCGCGGACCATCTTCTCGCAGTAGTCGACCCCGACCAGGTTCTCCTGGAAGATGTTGTGGTCGAACATGTACTCGGCGGACTCGCCGAGATTGATGATCCATTCGCCGAGGTGCGGCGGCTTCACGCCGTACGCCATGTTCTGGGTGTAGACCGAACAGGTGGCGTGGTTGTCGCCGCAGATGCCGCAGATGCGGCTGGTGATGAAGTGTGCGTCGCGTGGGTCCTTGCCCCGCATGAAGACGCTGTAGCCGCGGAAGACCGATGAGGTGCTGTAGCACTCCGCGACCCGCTTCTGCTTGAAGTCGATCTTTGTGTGAATGCCGAGACTGCCCACGATCCGCGTGATCGGATCCCAGGACATCTCCACCAGGCCGTCGCCGGTCGTTTTCGCCTGTGTCGCCATTGTGTGTGTGGTGCCCTTCTTCACGTCTTCAAGCAGGAGAGAGGGGGTGGTTCGGTGTCCTGGAGGTGGGTCACCACGGCGGGCGGTAGCCTGTGGTGATCTTCTCGCCCGTGTGCCGCCACTTGGGCTCCTTGTCCACGGTCCTGGCCGTGATGTTCCGGAGCCTGCGGATCACGGCGCCGTACACGCCGCTGGACGCGACGGAAACCGTGGCGCCGGGCGGCTCGTCCATGAACGGCATGAACTTGTCGGGGAAGCCGGGCATGGTGCACGCGATGCAGATACCACCCACGTTGGGGCAGCCGCCGATGCCGTTCATCCAGCCGCGCTTGGGCACGTTGCACTTGACGACGGGGCCCCAGCAGCCGAGCTTGACCAGGCACTTGGGCGAGTCGTAGGTGTCGGCGAACTGACCCTGCTCGTAGTAGCCGGCCCGGTCGCAGCCCTCGTGCACGGTGGCGCCGAACAGCCAGGTCGGGCGGAGCTTGTCGTCGAGCGGGATCATCGGCGCGGACCCGGCCGCCTGGTAGAGCAGATACGTCAGCGTTTCCGCGAAGTTGTCGGGCTGGATCGGGCAGCCGGGCACGCACACGATGGGGATTCCGGCCTTGGACTTCCAGTCCCAGCCCAGATAGTCGGGCACGCCCATGGCGCCGGTCGGGTTGCCGGCCATCGCGTGGATGCCGCCGTAGGTGGCGCAGGTGCCGATCGCGACGACGGCCAGCGCGTTGGGAGCCAGCCGGTCGATCCACTCGCTGGTCGTGATGGGCTGGCCGGTCTCCGGATCGTCACCGAAGCCGCACCAGTAACCCTCCTGCTTGATCGACTCATTGGGCACGGAGCCCTCGACGACCAGCACGAACGGGTCGATCTCGCCGCGCTCCCCCTTGAAGAACCACTCGATGAAGGTGTCGGCGCCGCCGACCGGGCCGCACTCGAAGTCGATCAGCGGCCAGTGGACCTGGATCTTCGGCAGTCCCGGCAGTCCGGCGAGCGCGATCTCCTCGATGCTGGGCTGCATGGCGGCCGTCAGGGCGACCGAGTCGCCGTCACAGCTCAGGCCCGCGTTGATCCAGAGGATGTGGATCGGTGACTCGTCCGTGGCGGCCGCGCCGGACGAGCCGGCGGCGTCGACCGCGGTCGGCGTTGCTGCATCCATGGGGATGTCTCCTGGGGGGGTATACGACAAAGACCCGTAAGCGGGCCTTTGTCTCCTTGCTAACAGGCGACCGGGCCCGCTGCCACCGCGGCCGGGCCGAACGGGGTGCCGTGCGGCGGTTCCTTGCGGACGAACGCCCGGCGCAGCGCGTGGTAGGGGGCTGTGGGGTCGGAGAAGATGCGGAGCATGCGGGCCAGTTCCTTCTGCCGGTACACCGCCAGCGGCTCGACCCGTTCCCGGCGCTCGCACTCGGCCTTCTTCGCCGCGATCCGCGACTGGGTCGCGGGAAACGGAGCCAGCCGTGCGGCCAGCCGGGTGACTTCGTCGGTGAACTCCTGCGGACCGCAGTCGACGACGCGGTCCACCAGGCCGAGCCGCAGCGCGGCAGTCGCGGTCACCGGCTGGGCCTCCCGCATGAGCCGGTCCGCCACGGGGCCGCCCACGCGCCGGGGCAGGGTGTACGTCCAGTACTCCGAGCCGTACAGCCCCATACGCCGGTAGTGCGGGTTGAGCACCGTGCCCGCCCGGCACCAGACCTCGTCGGCGGCCAGCGCGAGCATCACCCCGCCTGCCGCCGCATTGCCGCCGACAGCTGCGACCACGAGCCGGTCGGTGGTGGTCAGCACGGCCTCCACCAGGTCGTCCATCGCGTTGATGTTGGCCCAGGACTCCGCCGCGGGGTCGGCGGCCGCCTCGATGACATTGAGGTGGATGCCGTTGGAGAAGAAGTCCCGGCCGCCTCCCAGCACCAGCACCGAGGTGGGCCGGGAACAGGCCACCCGGTAGGCGTCCAGCAGGCGCCGGCAGTGCGCGGTGCTCATCGCGCCGCCGGGGAAGGAGAACGACAGCAGGCCGACCTGCCCCTCCTCCCGGTAGTGGATGTCGGTCCATGTCTTGTGGTGGCCATCGCGGTGCCCGTCGCGGTGCCCGTCGTGGTGCAGCGGCGCGGGAAGCTCCGGCAGCGCCGGGAGGCGGCCCGCGAGGGCCAGGGTGGCAGGCAGTTTGAAGGTGGCCGGCCCCTCGGGCCCGCGGCGCGGGCGCAGTTCGGGGATCCACACCGCGCCGTCCACCGTCGCGCGGCAGATGGCACCGGCACGAGTGGCCAGCAGGTCACCGGGGCGGCCTCGCAGCCGGTCCTCCGGGTGGCCGCCATGGAGGAACCACTCGCCGCCCAGCAGGCTGTCCAGCACTCCGGGCTGCGAGTCCGCGGCGCGCAGCTTGCGCACGACGGTCCCGGTGAGGTCCTGCTCCCAGGAGATACGCCGAAGCTCCTGGCGGAACCAGGGCCGGGTGCGGACCGGGCCCGGCAGGCTGTTCTGCGGCTGCGGGGTGTACGTACCGGACGCGAACCGGTCGACGGCCAGCAGAAGAGCGGTGACGGCGGCGTCGGAGACTTCGTTCCGGTACAGATCGCTCTTGGCGAGCGGCGGCAGCGGGCAGCTCACGGTGGCCCATACGTCACCGGCGTCCATCTCCTCGTCGGCCTGCAGGACGGTGACACCCCACGAGCCGGCGTCCTCGTGGATAGCCCAGTCCAGGGAGGACGGCCCCCGGTCACCCACCGGCCCGGGATGCACGATGAGACAGGTGTGTTCGGCCCATACGTCACGGGGCACGGCCGTCTTCAGCATGGGGGCCACGACAAGTGCCGGCTCGTGCCGGTGGACCGCGGCCCGAACGGAGTCGCTGCGCGGTGTCAGCTCCACGGCGACGGAGTGTCCGCGGTCGCGCAGTTCCGCGTGGACTCGCTGAGTGAGGCTGTTGTACGCACTGGCGACGAGCAGGATGTGCATGGCGGCCTTCCACCGGATCCGGCGGCTCACGGCCGGGAGAGGATCCGGCCGCCTGCGATCGTCGGACACATCCGGCCGCCGCCGTCGGTACGGAGCCGCGGAGGTCACTCGAAAGCGACCGTCGGGGCGACCGATCGGCGGCGCTCAGAACGCCGCGTAACGCTCCGGCATGGGCAGCTCCACGCCGTCCAGCTCCAGGGTGCAGCCGGGTTTGACGCGCACGAGGTGCGGCTGGTGCACCCGGACCAGGAACTGGCGGGCGGGCTCGTCCGGCAGCTCCCCGGTCAGCACTGTCGTCCCCGTACCGTGCTCGCGCCGGTACGCGATCACCTTGCCGTCGACCAGGAGCTCGATGCCGCCGGTCCTGCCGGGGCCCACGTTCACCGTGATCGAGTGCTTCCCCCGGTCCAGGTGGAAGTGATGGTTACGCGACATGGCACACCTCCGCAGCGCCGTCGTAGTCGCACACCTCCACAGCGCCGTCGTAGTCCAGACTAGGTCCGACCTGAGACCGCCGCAGGGTTGCCCGCGGTGGCAACGGCCGACTTGAGGAGCGGCCGACCCGGGGTGTGACACCGGCCCCGGAGCGATACCGGGACGCCACCGCGGCATTGGAGTGGCCGGCAGCAGGGCCGGGGATCATCCGCCGGCCTGCCCGGAGTCAGCCGGCGCACGGCAGCGATGCGGTCGTCCTCTCCGCCTCCTCGCCGAGCCGGCCCAGCAGTACGGCCAGGCGCGCGTCGTCCGGCGGGAGAGCGGCCAGCAGGACATACGCGCTGCCGTCGGGCCGGAACCCGAAGGGCGCGACCAGCCGCCCCGCCCGGAGGTCGTCGTGGACGAGGGCGAGCGGGCCGATGGCCACGCCGATGCCGCTGGCCGCGGCCTGCAGGCTCAGATAGAAGTGCTCGAAGGTCTGCTCGGGTGCGGTGGACAAGGTCTCCCCTGCGGCCGTCGCCCAGTCCTGCCAGGCCGACGGCCGGGTGCGGGTGTGCAGCCGGGTCAGGCCCGTCAGGTCCGCGGGCCTGGCGAGGTCCCGCGCGAGTTCGGGGGCGCACACGGGTCCGACGTACTCGTCGAACAGCCGGTGCGCGGGCACGCCGTCCGGCAGCGGGAAGTCGTTGCGCCGGATCGCGGCGTCGATTCCCTCGCGGTCGAAGGGGACCGGGCCACCGGAGGCGACGAGGCGCAGATCAAGGGCGGGCGCGGGTTCGGCGATCATGGGCAGTCGGGGGATCAGCCAGCGCATCAGCAGTGTGGGCTCGCAGGACAGCACGAGCGGACCGGGTTCGGCGGCCGCCCGCGTACGCCGGGCCGCCGTGCTGAGGAGGCCGAGGGCGTCGGTCACGTCATGGGCGAGCTTGCGCGCGGCCGGCGTCGGGACGACCGCGCGGTTGCGCCGCTCGAACAGGGCCACTCCCAGGGCGTGTTCGAGTTGCTGGATCTGGCGGCTCACCGCGCCATGGGTCAGCTGCAGCTCGGCTGCGGCCTTGCTCACGCTCGCGTGCCGGACCGTCGCCTCGAAGGCGACCAGAGTCCCGAGCGGCGGCAGATCTGTCCAGGTCATGCGTCAAATTCTGTCACAGACGATGTGAGCGATCGTCGCTTTACAGGCCCCCTGTCGACCGGTGAAAGTAGTGCAGGCAAGGGGTTCAACCAGCGGAAGTACGAAGCGCCAGCAGCCGGGACCGAAGGATTCGTATGATGAAGAAGGTCAGTCCTGCTCACACATTTGCTTCGTTCTCCGACACCTGGAGCCCCAGGGTGGCCGGTCGGCCGGACCGGGCCGGCACGGCACGGCCACGGACGGTCGCGATCCTCGCCGACGACCTGACGAGTGCGGGCGACGGGGCCGCACCCTTCAGGGCGGCCGGCTTCCCGGCGCGTATCAGTCTCGCGGGCCCCGACCACGGCCCGGCGACCGGCGTGACCGCGATCGATCTCGACACCCGCACGGGCCCGGCCGACGTCGCGGCCGCCCTGACCGCCCGGGCCGCGACCGCCCTGTCGGGCGCGGATGTCGTGCTCAAGACCGTCGACTCGACGCTGCGCGGGCATCTCGCCGCGGAGATCGGTGCCGCACTCACGGCCCTGGCGGCGAGCGGCCGGCGTACGGCCGTCATCGCGCCCGCGTTTCCGGCGGAGGGCCGCACGACCGTCGGCGGCGTACAGCTCCTGGCGGGGCGGCCGGTGCACGAGACCGCGTTCGCCGAGGACCCTGCCCATCCGGTGCGCTGTGCCGATCTGACGCGGCTGATTCCCGGCGCCGTACGGGCTGATCTCGTCGCACCGCAGGAGCGGACGGTGTCGCGGGGGCGGACGGTGTCACCGGGGCGGACGGTGTCGCGGCTCCTCGGGACGGCCCCGCTCGTGCTGGCCGACGCCGCCTGTGACGAGGACCTGGACGCTCTGGTGGCCGCGGTGCCCGATCCGGGACAGGTGCTCTGGGTCGGTTCACCGGGCCTTGCCGCGGCCCTGGCCAGAAGGCTGGGCCCCGGCCCCGGCAGTCCCGCTCCCGAGGGTGACATCCGCTCATCCCGGCCGCGTGTCCTGGTCGTCGTCGGCAGTCTCCACCCGGCGGGCCACGAGCAGTCCGCGCGCTTCGCCACCCGGGAGAGCGGCGCGCTCGTGCCCGTCCTGGACCCCGCGGCCGTGGACCTTGCGGAGCGGGAGCTGGCCGCGCGGTCCAGGGCGCTGCTGCACGGACCGGACGTACGTACGGAGCACTCGGTGCCGCAAGCGCTGGCCCGGGCCGTCGTCGCGCTCGCGTCGCGCGACGCCTTCGACGCGCTGGTGCTCACCGGTGGGGAGACCGCTCGTACGGTCCTGCTTGCGCTGGGAGCCCGCGACCTCGACCTCGTCGACGAACCGGAACCGGGCATCGCGCTCGGCCTGCTCGACCACCCCCGGCGGATCTCCGTCGCGCTCAAGGCCGGCGGCTTCGGCGACCGCGACACGCTCCGCCGTCTCACCGACCTCATCTCACGTACCTCATAGGGAGTTCGACGTGCGCCCCATAGCGGTGACCATGGGTGACCCGGCCGGTATCGGACCGGAGATCACCCTCGGGCTGGTGGCCGACGACCGCTGCGGTCCTCCGGTACTCGTCATCGGGGACGAGGGAGTGCTCCGCCGCACGGCGGCGGCCATCGGTCTCGACATCCCGATCCGTGCCCTGGCATCGGTGGACGACATGGACGACGAGGCGGGCACCGTGCAGGTGCTGTCCGGGACCTCGCTGCCGGAGGAGCTCCGCCCGGGGCGGGTCGACCGCCGGGCCGGGAGGGCCGCGTACGAGTACGTGGCCAAGGGCATCGGTCTCGCGCTGGAGAACCGCGTCGCCGCCCTCGTCACCGCGCCGCTCAGCAAAGAGGCCCTGCGTCTCGCGGGACTGCCCTACCCGGGTCACACCGAGATCCTCGCCGCGCTCAGCGGCACCGAGCGGTACGCGATGATGATGGCCAACGACGAGCTGCGGGTCGTCCTCGTCACCATTCACCAGGCTCTGCGCGAGGCGCTGGACTCCCTCACCGTCGAGGCGGAACTGACCGCGCTGCGGCTGGCCCATGACGCGCTGCGCGGGACGGGGATCCCCCGGCCGCGCATCGCCGTCGCCGGACTGAACCCGCACGCCGGCGAGAACGGGCTGATGGGCCGCGAGGAACTCGACATCATCGCGCCTGCAGTGCAGTCCGCGCGCGCCGAAGGGATCGACGCGAGCGGGCCGTGGCCGGCCGACACGGTCTTCCTCCGGGCGCGCCGAGGGGAGTTCGACGTGGTCGTGGCCCAGTACCACGACCAGGGGCTGATCCCGGTGAAGTACCTCGGCCTGGAGCACGGGGTCAACATCACCATCGGCCTGCCGTTCGTCCGCACCAGCGTGGACCACGGCACGGCCTTCGACATCGCCGGTCAGGGCATCGCCGATCACACCAGCCTGCTCACCGCGCTGCGGCACGCCCGCGCGCTGAGCGGCTGTCGCTAAGACCACCAGGAAGGCACTGTGGACTTCATCTTCATGCTCACGCGCGACGACCGGACCGTACGCGACTGCCTGGAACTCGTCGACAGCCTGGCGGACGTCGGGCTGCGGCACATCGGCTTCAAGGACGTCGGGGTGGATGCCGGCACCCTGGCCGCTCTGCACCGCCGCATCAGGGCCACAGGCGCGACAAGCTGTCTCGAAGTGGTCAGCACCAGCCGGGAACGGGCCCTGGACTCGGCCCGGATGGCCGTCGACCTCGGCGTCGACCAGCTCATGGGCGGCATCTGGGCCGAGGAGACCCTGGAGCTGCTGCGCGGCACGGGAATCCGCTATCTCCCCTTCCCCGGAACTCCGTCCGGCCACCCGACCCGGCTCGGCGGCACACCGGAGCAGGTCGCCGAGCAGTGCCGGCGCTTCGAGGCGGCCGGGTGCGACGGAGTCGACCTGCTCGCCTACCGGGCCACCGACGCCGACCCGATGGAGCTGGTACGCAGTGCCCGCGCGGCGACGTCCGGACGGCTCGTCGTCGCCGGCGGCATCGACAGCCGTGAGCGGATCGCGGCGCTCGCGGCAGCCGGCGTGGACGCCTTCACCGTGGGTTCGGCGGCCATGGCGGCGGCCTTCGACCCGCATCTGGGCACGCTTCAGCGCCAGTTGGCCGTCATCCTGGACGCCGCCGGGTCGTCATCCGCCGCGTGCGCCTGAACGAACGTGACGCGCCCTTGTTACGACCTCCCTGTCCGCGGGACCGTCCGCCTCGGCCCCGGACCCGCGTGTCCGTCCTGGCCATCGCCCGTCGCTGATCTGGGGCGGACCAGGCCAGGGCATGACTGCTCAGCCGTGCGGGTGGCCAGGCAGACCGAAGCGGGAAGACGGGGCCGACTGCGGGTAACGCCGCAAACATGACAGACAGCCATGATTCCGCACAGGGTGATGGGCCCAAGCATGGGCGCCAATCGTCGGACAGCCCCCTGAGCGCATGGGCGGCCCTGCGCCATTGGTCTGCTGTCGGCGCAATCGCGGGCCTGTGCTTCTTTGGCCTCCTTGCAGCAATGTATGACGAGTTCTACACAGAATTCGGCATCACCTCGGTGGATGTTGAACTGTCCTATTCGGACACTTTGACTCGTTCATGGGGATTCATTATCACCGTTGCCGTCGCACTGACTGTCGGCATTTCCATGGTCCTTTGGATCTGGAAAAAGATCCTCAAGAGAAAACATGGAAGGGACTGCAAGGTCGATCAACTGCCGATCCCTGCTTACTTCACCGCGCTGGCTGCGGTCTTCGCAATCTTGATCTGCGCCGGGCTTGTCGGCGAGAACTTCATGGAGGCGGCCGGCAAGCGTGGCGCGGCAGGCCAACCCGTCACGGGGCTGCGACTAGGACTCTTGTTCTTCGATGTTCGAGCGCAGCCGGTCGCAGAAATCGTGTCTGTTGCGTCCAGTCCCGTCAATATCCCAACACAAGGGCTGACATTCCTAGGAAAAAGCGGCCGATCCTTCGTTCTTTACTGCACAGTCGACGGCCAGATCTTGAGAATCTCAATGGAACGATTCACGCTCCGTACATCCACCCATCAGGCATTGAGGGAATCGGGGTCCAAGGACTGCGGGAACGCAGCTGCACGGCATCTCCCCAAGTGAGACCACCGAGAAGGTGCACATCCTGAGACGGTCGCGGTCTCCGTGGCTGGTCCAACCACAGTCCGAGCCATCGAACACCTCGACCATGGTGACGCCGGCGGCGCGAGTCCGGTTGAGAGTGCCTGCGTTGTATGCCGCGGCACTCTTCGCCAAGGTGGCAGCCTCGCAGGGGCACTTCGCGCCGGGCAGCCGCTCGGGCAGCCGGGTAGAACGTGGTGGTGGGTGCCTTGCTCATGCTGGGTCCTCCCCTTGGCGGACCTCCGGGAGGACGTGCCGGCCGAAGCCGAGGTCGCCCTGCGGGACGGGCTGCGAGGCAGCGCGGTGCAGGTCGTGGACTTCGACACGCACATCAACGACCCGTCGTTCGGCCGTGCCGCCGCGGACCGGCTGCACCGGCTGATCACGGGTACGCGCGCGAAGTCCGCCGCCGACTGTGTGTGACCCGCTCCACCGACGGGAACCGGTCGTGGCGGAATTGTGTCTGTTGTGGGGACAATCGGCGCACGCGATGGAGGCCGGACAGGACCAGGTCCTGTCCGGTCGATCAGGCCGGAGAGGCCCCAGGGGGCGGGATGAACGGATGGGCGGTCCCCGGATACACGGAGACCAGGGAACTCGGTTCGGGCGGGAGCGGACGTGTCGTGCTCGCCGTCCATGACGCGACGGGCACGCCGGTCGCCGTCAAGTACCTCAGTGAGCGGATGCGCCGGGACGAGGGCTTCGTGCGGGTGTTCCGCTCGGAGGCACAGCTCCTCGGCGAGCTGGACACGCCTCACGTCGTCCGGCTGTACGAGTACGTCGAGGCGCCGGACGGTGCGGCCATCGTCATGGAGCTGGTCGACGGCATCGCCCTGCGCGCCCTCCTCGCCAGGGAGGGGAGCACGGGTCCCGAGCCCGCTCTCGTGGTCCTGAAGGGGTCCCTGCTGGGACTCGCGGCGGCGCACCGGGCGGGTGTGGTGCACCGGGACTACAAGCCGGAGAACGTGCTGGTGGCGGCCGACGGTTCGTCCAAGCTCGTCGATTTCGGCATCGCCGCGAGCCGCGGTACGACCCCCGGGGTGGCCGGCACTCCCGCGTACATGGCGCCGGAGCAGTGGAGCGGAGAGCCTGCCTCTCCCGCCGCCGACGTGTACGCCGCGACGGCCACGTTCTTCGAGTGCGTGACCGGCCGGAAGCCCTACTCCGGGCAGAACTTCGCCGAGCTGGCGCTGCAGCACACCAGCGCGCCCGTGCCGGAGGCGGAGGTGCCCGAGCAACTGCGTCCACTGATCCGGCGCGGGCTGGCGAAGCAACCCGAGCACCGGCCGGAGAACGCCGAGGCGTTCGTGGCGGAACTGGAGGAGACCGCCTGCGCGGCCTACGGCCCGCACTGGGAGGAGCGCGGCCAGCGGAAACTCGCCGCGCTGGCGGCGCTGTTGCCACTGATGTTCCCTTCGGCGGGACCACCGCCAGCGGGGGCCTCGGCACGGGCGACGACCTCGCTGGGGCACGGCCACCGGCTCGGCGGTCTGTGGCCGGGCAAGCAGGGGCTGTTCGCCGCGTCGCTCGCCCTCGTACTGGGACTCGTGCTGGCCATCGCCGCCCGGGCCACCGATGAGGCTCCGGTGCGCACGACGGCACAGGCGGTCGCCACCACCAGTGCCGTGCCGCCGGACGAGGCGTCCCCGCCGCTGTCCGCCCCGCCGACGGTGAGCCCTTCGCCGACCACCTCCGTCTCGCCGGCACCGACCCCGAGCGCCACCGGGCCGGCCCCCACACCGTCCTCCGGGGATCCTGGCCCGTCCGCGCCACCGGTCACGGGGTCCGAACCGCCGGTCGTTTCCGAACCGCCGGTCGTTTCCGATCCGCCCGTCACGCCGGAGCCGCCCGCGGTGACCGTCACCTCCGTGTCCGTCAGCTCGCTGCGCCAGACCGGCCCGACGACCGCAACCACGACCGTGGACATCGTCACCGACGGGACCGGCCCCGTGACCATCACGCTGGACTGGGCCACCGCCCAGTCCAAGGGCGGCCCCGGCACACCGGACGGCCCCGCCGGCACCTTCGAACGCAGCGGCGCCACGCAGTACACCCTCACCGTCGAGCACACGTTCCAGAACAGCAGGGCCTGCTACTGGAGGGTCCTGGCGAGCAGCACGCCGGCCGCCGCGAACGGCGGTTCCCAGCAGGAGATCCTGACCAGGAGGTGCACCGTCGGATGAACGATCCGCGCATCCCCTTCACCGGCCGGCCGGACCCCGAGGACGAATACAGCGCGACGGCGCTGGCCAGCCACTGGGTCGAGCGGCCGGAGCCGGAGCCGGTCCCGGACGCGGTCGAGGGCACGGTGCTCCGGTTCGGCCCGGGGGTCACGGCGGCCGTCCGTGAACGGTACGACCGGGACAACACGGCCACCGTCTGGCACGGCACTCTCGCCGGCGGCACGCCCCTGCCGCAGGGGCGCCGCACCTCCCGGCTCGCGGGGCTGCGCCGCTACACCCTGGCCGCCGTGGTGCTGCTCGCCGTACTCGGCTTCCTCGCCTGGCAGCGGTACGGGCCCGGGCTCGCCGTCCGGGGTGTGACGGTGGGGACCGACCCTGCCGGCCCGGGCTGCGACGGCACGGCCGTCATCACGGCCCTGGTCGACACCGACGGGCGGCCCGGCAGCCTGACGTACCACTGGGTGCGCAACGACGGCACCACGTCGGAGGAGCTGAGCGAGCGGCTGGCCCGCGGGCAGCGGCAGGCGCGCCTCCGTCTGCTGTGGACGTTCCACGGCGAGGGCGCCTACGACGCCCGGGCCGAGCTGCGGATCACCTCGCCCAGCCGCCACACGGCGGCAGCCGGCTTCACCTACAGCTGCCCCTGACCGGCCCGGCACTCCTGCGGGGGCATCGGAGATGCCGCTCAAGCGGATCACCACCGCGCCGGGCCACGGAGCCGCGACCCGCGCATCGGCAGCGGGCCGGGTCGGGGGCGCAGTCGAGGTCGGCCGCGCATCATGGAGCCCCGGGAATTCGGCGCCGTCCGGCCCCGGCCCTCGCCGGCGCCCCGCCGCTCCGCACCGCGCCGCGGTCGCCTTCAGCGCATCTCGCCGTAACCTCTTGTTGTCGCGTATGGCCCGATTGGGCTCAGCGGTGCTAGAAAGGACGCGTGATCAGGCGCTTCGACCGATTGCGGGGCGTGTCGGTTCGGCCACTGATCGACAAGCGCCCCAGGAGCGTCGCCGGGCAGGTCTTCGTCCTCCAGGTGGCGGTCGTGGTCCTGCTTGTGCTCGGCGCGATCCTGGCGCTGGTGCTCCAGACCCGGCACGACAGTGACCGCGAGGCCCGGAACCGTTCGGTCGCGGTCGCGGAAACGTTCGCCCAATCTCCAGGACTCCTGGACGTCCTCAAGTCGCCCGATCCCTCCAAAGTGCTCCAGCCGATCACCGAGGAGACCCGCAGAGCAGCGGGCGTCGACTTCATCGTGGTGATGGACACCAAGGGAATCCGCTACACGCATCCGAAGCCGGACCGGATCGGCAAGCGCTTCGTCGGCACCATCGAACCGTCACTGAGGGGCGAAGTTCTCCTCGAGAGCGTCCACGGACCGCTCGGGCATGAGGTGCAGGCAGTGGTCCCGGTGACCGACCCCAACGGCTCGGTCGTGGCCCTGGTCTCCGCCGGTCTCACCGTCAAGAACGCGTCCCAGGCGCTCAACCAGCAACTGCCGGTCATTCTCGGCAGCGGCGCGGCCGGCCTCGCCCTGGCCACGACCGGCACCGCGCTGGCGACCAGACGTCTGAAGCGGCAGACCCACGGGCTCGGTCCGACCGAGATGACCCGGATGTACGAACACCATGACGCCGTGCTGCACGCCGTACGGGAAGGCGTCGTCATCGTCGGCGGCGACGGCACACTCCTGCTGGCCAACGACGAGGCCAGACGGCTGCTGGAGCTGGGCCCCGACGCCGAGGGACGGCCCGTCCGGGAGCTGGAAGGCCTC
>NZ_JBSGZO010000040.1:0-36198 GCF_053611045.1 Streptomyces sp. NPDC054841
GATGCCCGTACCGACTTCGATGTCATCCACGCCGCCGCCTCCGCGATGGGAGTCGACCTCGGTTGCCCAACCCCGGCCGACGCGCTCGCCGAGTGCGGACGGGTCGCGCCGGTCTTCGCCGGTCTCTCCCATGACCGGCTGGACCGGGAGGGCGCCATCCCGTGGCCTTGCCCGGATCCCGACCGCCCGGGGGAAGCCACGTTGTACGCGGAGAGCTTCGCCACGCCGGACGGGCGGGCCCACCTTGCCGCGGCCCCTTACCTCCCACCCGGTGAACAGCCCGACGACGACTATCCGCTGGTCCTGGTCACCGGGCGGCGCTGGGCCCACTACAACTCCGGCAGCATGACCCGCCGCGGCGGCAACCTCGCACTCGATCCCGTCGACTTCCTCGACCTCCACACCGACGACGCCATCCGGTACGACGTGAGGGACGGCGCGCGGGTCACAGTGGAGAGTCGGCACGGGCGGGCCCGGCTCATCGCCCGGGTCAGCGAACAGACTGCCCCCGGCCAGGTCTTCTGCTCCTTCCACTTCCCCGCGAGCGGAGTGAACCGCCTCACCTCCGACCACGCGGACACCGTCACCTCCTGCCCCGAGTACAAGGTCACCGCGGTACGCGTGGCCGCACCGTGACCGCATCCCGCCAAGGTGTCGACGATGGGTACCGGAACCCCCGTACTGACACCCGGTGACGGGGGCCGCGGGCAAACGTCCCCCGGCGGGACGAGCGGCCCGGCAGTACAGACCCTGCCGACCGGGCGCGTCTTCACCGCCCTGGACACCTCGCCACGGGGACTGACGTCGGCGGAAGCGGCGGCGCGGCGGGACCGGTTCGGTGCCAACGAGCTGCCGCGCGCCGAGCGGAGGGGGCTGTGGCGAGACCTCGCCAGCCAGTTCACCGACCTCTTCGCCGTCGTGCTGCTCGTCGCGTCGGCGATCACGTTCCTGGCCTACGGGCTTCAGGAGCCCCGTGACGTGGGCACCTTGCAGCTGGCCGTGGCCATTCTGGGTGTCGTGGTGCTGAACGCGGCCATCGGTTTCGCACAGGAGTACTCGGCCGAGCGGACGGCGGAGTCGCTGCAGGCGATGGTGCCACACACCTGCCGAGTGCTCCGCGACGGGGAACGGCAGGAGCTGCCCGCGCGTGACCTGGTGCCCGGAGACGTCGTCGTCCTGGAAGCCGGGGACGCGGTGTCGGCGGACTGCCGCCTCGTCGAGGCGCACGAGGTCTCGGTGAACAACGCGGCCCTGACAGGGGAGAGCGACGCCGTCGGGCGGGCCGGTGAACCGGTGGCGGGCGGCCCGGTGCTTCAGGCCCGCAACTGCGTCTTCATGGGCACCGATGTCGTGGCGGGCTCCGCGAAGGCCGTGGTGTTCGCCACCGGTGCGGCAACGGAGTTCGGGCGGATCTTCCGGCTCGCCGCAGCAGCGCCGCGGCAGAAAACCCCGCTGCAGCGCCAGGTCGCCTCGATGGCCCGTCGGGTGGCCGGCGCGGCGCTGGCGATCGGGGCGGCCCTGTTCGCAGTGCGCGTGCCCACCGGGCAGCCGCTCGTGGAGACCTTCGTGTTCGCCCTCGGGGTGATGGTCGCGCTCGTACCCGAAGGGCTGCCCGCGACGCTGTCGGTGTCGCTGGCGATCGGCGTCAGGCGCATGGCCCGTCGGCACGCGCTCGTCAAGCAGCTGCTGGCGGTGGAGGCGCTCGGCTCCACCACCGTCGTGTGCACGGACAAGACCGGGACACTCACCCAGGCGGAGATGACCGTCGTCCAGGTGTGGGCCGGCGGTGTGCCGCATGCCGTGTCCGGGGTGGGGTATGCGCCGGTCGGCGACGTGGCCGATCCCGGGCCGGTGCGCGAACTGCTCCGGGCAGCGGGGCTGTGCTGCAACGCCCGGCTGGTCCCTCCGTCGGACCGCGAGGGATGGCGGGTGCTCGGCGACACGACCGAGGGGGCGCTGCTCGTCGCTGCGGCGAAGGCCGGTGTGGAGCTTGCCGCCGAGGAAGCCGCCGCGCCCCGCGTGGCGGAGTACCCCTTCGACTCGGCCCGCAAGCTGATGAGCACCGTGCACAAGACCCCCGACGGGTACCGCGCCTACGTCAAAGGCGCCCCCCAGGAGCTCTTGGCCCGCTGCACGGCCATCGACTGGAGAGGTGAGCGGCAGCCGCTGACCGATGCACTGCGCGCGGCGGTGACCGCCGCCAACGACCAACTGGCCTCCCAAGGGCTGCGCGTGCTGGCGGCAGCATCGCGGCCCCTGGCCGACGCCCACCCCTCCTCCCAGCACAAGGTCGAATCGGAGCTGACACTTCTGGGCCTCGTCGGCATGCTCGACCCGCCGCGGCCGGAAGTCAGCGACGCCGTCGACGCCTGCCGACGGGCCGGGATCCGCATCGTCATGGTCACCGGAGACCACCCGCTGACCGCAGAGGCCGTCGCCCGCCGCGTAGGAATCGTGCGGCAGCCCGCGCCCGCCGTCGCGACCGGCACCCGGCTGGACGCGCTCGACGACCCCGGACTTGACGGCCTGCTCGCCGACTCGGGCGAGCTGCTGCTGTGCCGGGTCAGCCCCGAACACAAGATGCGAGTGGTCACCGCCCTGCAGCGGCGCGGCGAGGTCGTCGCGGTCACCGGCGACGGCGCCAACGACGCGCCTGCCCTCAAGCACGCGGACATCGGCGTGGCGATGGGTGCCTCCGGCACGGACGTCGCACGGGAAGCCGCGGTCATGGTGCTGCTGGACGACTCCTTCGCCTCCATCACCACGGCGGTGCGGCTCGGCCGGTCGGTCTACCAGAACATCCGCAAGTTCCTCATCTACCTCTTCAGCCACAACATCGCCGAGCTCGTACCGATCCTGGCCGCAACCTTCGCCGGGTTCCCCCTGGTGCCCATCACCGCCGTACAGATCCTGGCGATCGACCTCGGCTCCGACGTCCTGCCCGCCCTGGCGCTCGGCGCCGAGCCCCCCGAGCCCGACGTCATGGACCGCCCGCCGCGCTCCCGCCGCGAAAGGCTCTTCTCCGCCACCGTGATGGGACGCATCCTCTTCCTGGGCGGCATCCAGGCCCTCGGCGTGACCGCCGTGTTCTTCTGGCACATCCACACCTCCGGAATCCCGTACTCCGACTTCACCGAGGACAACACCGTCTACCGGGAGGCGATCACCATGGTCCAGGCAGGGATCGTGGTCAGTCAGTTCTTCAACGCGCTGGCCGTGCGCACCGACCGACAGAGCGTGTTCCGGATCGGGCTTCTGTCCAACCCGTGGCTGCTCGCCGCCGGCTGCTTCGGCATCGCCCTGATGACTGCCGTCAGTTACCTGCCCCCGCTGCAGGCTCTCTTCAACACCGCGCCGCTGGACGCCGCCGACTGGGCGGTCCTCGCCGGCTTCGGAGTACTGCTGCTGGCAGCCGAGGAGACCCGCAAATGGTGGCTGCGCCGCCGCCGGCCGACGAACTCGAAGGGAGAAACGAGATGAGAGTGATCATCGCGGGCTGCGGGCGCGTGGGATCCACACTCGCCGTCCAGCTCGTCGCCGAAGGCCACGACGTGCAGCTCATCGACCGCAGCCCCAAGACCCGCAAGCGCCTGCCCGACAACTTCCCCGGCCAGTTCTACGAAGGCAACGGGTACAGCCGCGCCGTGCTCGAAGCCGCCGGAATCGAGCACGCAGACGCGTTCGTCGCCGTCACCTCTGGGGACAACAGCAACATCGTCAGCGCCCGGACGGCCAAGGAGACCTACCGTGTCCCCATCGTCCTCGCCCGCATCTACGACCCCCGCCGCGCCGACATCTACCGCGAACTCGGCATCCCCACCATCGCCAGCGTCCGCTGGACGGTGCACCAGATCCACCAGATGCTGCTGCATCGCCACCTCACGCCAGAACTCACCTTCGGCAACGGCGAAACCCTGCTCGTCCGCTCCGAGCTCCCTGACTACCTCACCGGGCGCCGGCTGACCGAGCTCGACGTCGACGGTGAGATCCGCGTCGTGGAAGTCACCCGCGCGGGCCGCTCTCTCGTGCCCGCCCACAGCACCCCCGCCGAACCAGGCGACCTGATCACCTTCGCCGTCGCCGCCACCGCACTCGGCCGCCTGCGCGGCTTCCTGGACAAGGAACTCGGGACATGAAGGCCCTCATCGCCGGCGCCGGCCGCTTGGGCACCCAGATCGCCCAGGTCCTCGCCGCCGCCCGCAACGACGTCACCCTCGTCGACATCGACGAGGACCGCATCGCCGAACTCGAAGGCCACCTTCCCGTACGCCTCATGGCCGGGGACGCCTGCGAGCCCGCCTTCCTCGAACACGCGGGCGCACACACCGCCGACCTCATCATCGCCACCACCGGCAACGACGAGGACAACCTCGTCATCAGCCTCCTCGCCAAGCGGCAGTTCGCCGTCCCCCGCGTCGCGGCACGCGTCAACGACGCGGAGAACACCTGGCTCTTCGACCAGAACTGGGGCGTCGACACCGCCGTACCCGCCGCCACGCCTCTCATCTCCCTCATCGAGGAAGCCACCGGCGCCACGGACACCGTGGCCCTCCTGCGTCTGAGCAAAGCGGGCGTCGACGTGATCGAAACCGCCATCACACCCCAGTCCCGCGCCGCAGGCCGCACACTCGCCGAGATCACCCTCCCCACAGGCACCGTCATCGCCACCGTCATCCGCGAAGGCCAACCCACCGTCCCCACCCCCGAGATGCAGCTCCAGCCCGGCGACGAACTCCTCGTCGTCTCCCACGCCGCCACCGAACAGGAGATCCACGCCGCCTTCCAGTAGCGGCCACGGGCCCCGGCCAGGCCCACGGCTCACAGCCGGGCGGTCACAGGCAGTGCGCGAGGACGAACGAGCAGAGGTGCGTGGCGGGGCCCCGCCGGGTCCCAGCCGCCGACCGCGCGAGTGAGTCGTACGCCGAGACCGGCCGATCAGCCGTCGAGCAGGGATCAGCCGTCGAGCAGCGGAGCCTTCTCCGTGCCGTGGAAGACCTGCGGCACTTTCCGTGCGGCGTCGACCACAGCAGCCAAATCCGACAGCTCCTGCGTGAGCTGCCAGAACAGGTCGTCGAAGGCGATCATGCCGATGAGGCGTCCCTCGGCCACCACTGGAAGGTGACGCACCTGGACCGACCGCATGATGAGGATGGCAACCGCTACGGCGGTATCTGCCTCCACGGTCACCGGGTCAGTGGACATGACCTCCTTCACCGGGGTCTGCGGCGACCGGCCCCGGGCCATCGCCCGAACAACCAGGTCCCGATCAGTGACGACGCCGATCACCCGGTCACCGTCGACCACGGGAAGGGCTCCGACGCCTGTATCAGCCATGTGCCGTGCGGCATTCTCGAGCGACTCCGTCCCCGGCACACAAGCCGGCGGCGTATTCATCATGTACTGAATTTGCATACTGGACACCCCCCTTGGAAGGCGTCGAGCCGGCGCGCCCGGTGGCACTTGACGACGCCGGGTCGTCGTCGGCGACGTGGACAATGCGCTCCTACAGCCCCTGCGACAGCAGCAGCTCATGGGCCAGCCGAGCGCCGCGCGCCGGTTGGCCCTCCCGCTCCGCGTCCTGCGACGGAATCTCCTCAAGGCCCTCGGCGAGTGCCCTGATGGCACCGGCGAGCGTCTCCACCTGCGATTCCAGGAGGCGCACGCGTTCGTCCGTGCTCTGCGGTACCTGTCCTGATCCGCTGTTCCCTGTCGTCATCATCAGCCTCCGCAGCAATCGAAACGAGGAGTCCTCTCTTGGTGTGCACCTTTCCAGACTCGTCTTCCAGGGAAGTCCTTGCAGAGGGCCGAAGGTCCCTCCCTGGAGACGTCCGGCCCATCACCGGTCAGTGGCGAAGCACCGTCGAGACACCGGTCGTGGGCGACGTCCGCTTCGGCCGGGGCTGCGACTGGCCTTGATCGCCCAGGCGCCGACGGTCATGCGTACCCGCCGCATCGCGACGGACCCGTCCGGCCGCAGCCCTGCCCCGTTCAGTACCCCCTGTACGCCTCCTGCCGCGCCCCTGCGGCCGCTATGGCATCCACGACCGCTTGGTGCGGACCGGCGCTCATGAGCTGCCTCGCCGTAGGCACCCGGGTTCCCGGCTCTCGCGTGTCGGGCACGGCCGCACCGGCCCGTGCCAGGATCCTTGCCCCATGATCGCCGATGCCACGACGCCCTGCGCTCCCTGCTCGAACGCGGAAGGGGCTGTGCCGTGAAGGCATCCGAGTACATGATGTCGCCGGTGGTGACGGTGCACCCGGATACCTCGGCGGCGCAGGCCGCCCGCCGCATGCGCCAGGACTCGGTCGGCTGCCTGCTGGTCGTCGATGACGGCGACCTGCGCGGCATCGTCACCGACCGCGACCTGGTAGTGCGGTGTCTGGCCCTCGACGTCACCCCGGGGGCTCCCGTCTCGCAGCTGATGACGCCCTCCGTGATCACACTCAGGTCCACCGACGACATTCAGACCGCCTACCGGACTTTCCGCAGATCCGGCGTGCGCAGGCTGCCCGTCATGGACGAGAACGGGCACGTCGCCGGGCTCCTGACCATCGACGACCTCTTCCTCGACGTCTTCCAACGCCTCGCCGACGTACTCGGACCGGTCGCGTGGACGGTACTGCGCGATCCACCCGACTCATAGGCACCCCCCTTCGTCCTGCGACCGGGTCCCGCAGACCGGACATGAGCGCCGCTCCCAGCGACACTGCTCGGTGTCGGGGCGATGAACCACCAGTGGTTCCTGCCACCGGACTCCTCCCGCGGTGCGGCCGCCACCAGGTCGCCTTCGACGGCGGGTCCGCGCCGGCCCGGCCCTGCGCTCGCCTCGGATCCGTCGATGCCGACCACCAGTGGAACGCCACGGTTGTCACCTCCTCCTCGTGCGGACTCCGTACCGTCCTGGCCCTGCCGCACTCCTCCGCATGCGCCGCAGGAAGGTTTGGGGTACTCCTCAAATGAGAAGGGGCCGTGCTCCGATCGGTCCCGGACGCGACCGTCACCGTGCGGCCCGGTTCTGGCTCGGCGACTCTGGAGGCAGGAGCAGGCGTCGGGAGGAGCGCCCATGCGCTGGGAGACGATCCATAAGGAGACCGTGCCGGGCGTCGCACCGAATCTTGCCGACTACGAACAGGCTCGTTCCGGTTTCACCTGGTCGCAGGCGCGCAACGAGCTGGCCGGTCTGCCCGGCGGCGGGCTGAACATCGCGCACGAGGCGGTCGACCGGCATGCCGGCCAGGGCCACGGAGACAAAGTCGCGCTGCGGTGCATCGCCCGTGACAGCGCCGTCTCGACGGTCACCTACGCCGAGCTGGCCCGCCGTACGGCCCGCTTCGCGAACGTCCTGCGATCGCTCGGCGTCGGCCAGGGCGACCGGGTGTTCACCCTGCTCGGCCGCTGTCCCGAGCTCTACACGGCGGTGCTGGGCACACTGAAGAACACCAGCGTGCTGTGCCCGCTCTTCTCCGCATTCGGCCCCGACCCCGTCGAGCAGCGGCTGAGTCTCGGCGATGCCCGGCTCCTGGTCACCACCGCGGCCCTGTACCGGCGGAAGGTGGCGGAGCGCCGGTCGTCGCTGCCCGGCCTCGACCATGTACTCGTCGTGGGGCCCGGCGCGGAGGAGCTGCCCGGCGCGGTCTCCTTCGACGAACTGATGTCCGCCGCCCCGGACACTTTCACGATCCCGCCCACCTCACCCGACGACATGGCTCTGCTGCACTTCACGAGCGGAACCACCGGCACGCCCAAGGGTGCGGTCCATGTCCACGAGGCCGTGGTGGCCCACTACGCCACGGCCGCGTACGCGCTCGATCTGCACCCCGAGGACGTGTACTGGTGCACCGCCGACCCCGGCTGGGTCACGGGCATGTCGTACGGCATCATCGCCCCGCTCGTCCACGGCGTGACGGTCGTTGTCGACGAAGGCGACTACGACGCCCGGCGCTGGTACCGGATCCTCGGCGAACAGCGGGTCAGTGTCTGGTACACCGCACCCACGGCCCTGCGGATGCTCATGCGCGCCACGCCCCGCCAAGGCCCGTACGACCTGCCGCGCTCGTACGACCTGTCCGCCCTGCGCTTCATCGCCTCCGTTGGCGAGCCCCTCAACCCCGAGGCGGTGGTGTGGAGCCAGGACGTGCTGGATCTTCCGGTGCACGACAACTGGTGGCAGACCGAGACCGGCTGCATCATGATCGCGAACTTCGCGGCGTGCGACATCCGGCCCGGCTCGATGGGACGCCCGCTGCCGGGTGTCGAGGCGGCCGTGCTGGAGCGAGGCGAGGACGGCCGAGCGCTGATCACCGACGGCCGGGTGACGGTGGTCGAGAGCCCCGGCGTCGAGGGTGAGTTGGCGTTGCGGCCGGGCTGGCCGTCCATGTTCCGCGGCTATCTGCATGACAAGGAGCGTTACGAGGCCGCGTTCGCCGACGGCTGGTACCTGACCGGCGACCTGGCCCGGCGGGATGCGGACGGCTGGTACTGGTTCGTGGGGCGCGCCGACGACGTCATCAAGTCGGCCGGACATCTGATCGGCCCGTTCGAGGTGGAGAGCGCGCTGATGGAGCACTCGTCGGTCGCGGAGGCAGGAGTGATCGGCCGGCCTGACCCTGTCGCCGGGAACATCGTCAAAGCGTTCGTGTCGCTGCGCCCCGGCATCGAACCGACCCCGGAACTGGAGCGGGAATTGCTCGCCTTCTCCCGGCGCAGGCTGGGTCCTGCTGTCGCGCCCCGGGAGATCGCCTTCGACCAGAACCTGCCGAAGACCCGCAGCGGCAAGGTCATGCGCCGACTGCTGCGTGCGCGTGAACTCGGGCTGCCGACAGGCGACTTGTCGACCTTGGAGGGATCCGCATGACCCTGCCCCGCGGCACCCGCACCCGGAAGGCCTCCGCAACGTCGAAGCCTGCGAAGAAGGCCACGGCGAACAAGCAGAGCGCGAGAACCAAAGCGCGCGCCGAGCGGCAGGACACAGAGCACAGGGTGGACCTGCTGGGAGCCATGCTCCGCATCCGGCGTTTCGAGGAGCGTTGCGTCGAGCTGTACAGCGCCGCCAAGATCCGCGGCTTCGTCCACCTCTACATCGGCGAAGAGGCGGTCGCCGTCGGAGTCAACGAGGCCCTGAACCCCGAGGACGCGGTGGTCTCCACGTACCGTGAGCACGGCCACGCGCTCGCCCGCGGCATCCCCGCCGAGGCCGTGATGGCCGAGATGTACGGCAAGACGACCGGCTGCAGCGGCGGCCGCGGCGGGTCCATGCACCTGTTCGACGCGAGCCGCCGCTTCTACGGCGGCAGCGCGATCGTCGCCGGCGGGCTGCCGCTGGCCGCGGGTCTGGCACTCGCCGACCGGATGCGCGGACTGCCCCGCGTCACCTGCTGCTTCTTCGGCGACGGCGCCTTCGCCGAGGGCGAGTTCCACGAGACGGCGAACCTCGCAGCCCTGTGGAACCTGCCGCTGTTGCTCGCCTGCGAGAACAACCTGTACGCCATGGGCACCGCGCTCGCCCGGGAGCACGCGCAGACCGACCTGGCGATGCGCGCCGCCTCCTACGGCATGCCCGCCTGGGCCGTGGACGGCATGGACGTCGAAGCCGTCGAGCAGGCCGCCCGCCGAGCCGCCGAGGGCATCCGGGCCGGCACCGGACCCCACTTCCTGGAGCTGCGCACGTACCGCTTCCGCGCCCACTCCATGTACGACCCGGACCGCTACCGGGACAAGGCGGAGGTCGAGCAGTGGAAGACCCGGGACCCGATCGCCCGGCTCATCGACCGCATGCGCGAGCAGGGCCAGCTGGGCGACGAGGAACTCACCCGGATCGAGCAGCAGGTCACCGACGAGGTCGACCGCGCCGTCGAAGCGGCCGAGCAGGCGCCCGAAGAACCGGTCGAAGACCTGCTGCGCCATGTCACCAGTGCTCCGGCGGAGGTGAGCTGATCATGGGCGCCGGCGGGCAGCCCCAGGAACAGAAGACGACCTACCGAGAGGCGATGCGGGAGGCTCTGCGCGATGCCCTGCGCTCCGACGACCGCGTCTTCCTCATGGGCGAGGACGTGGGCCGGTACGGCGGATGCTTCGGCGTGAGCCTCGGCCTGCTGGAGGAGTTCGGGCCGGAACGGGTCCGCGACACCCCGCTCTCGGAGTCCGCGTTCGTGGGTGCGGGCATCGGTGCGGCGCTGGCCGGGTTGCGGCCGATCGTCGAGATCATGACCGTGAACTTCAGCCTGCTCGCCCTCGACCAGATCCTCAACAACGCGGCGACGCTGCTGCACATGTCGGGTGGCCAGCTGCCCGTGCCGCTGGTGATCCGCATGACGACGGGCGCGGGACGGCAGCTCGCCGCACAGCACTCGCACAGCCTGGAGGGCTGGTACGCCCATATCCCCGGCATTCGTGTGGTGGCTCCGGCCACCATCGAGGACGCCCGCCACATGCTGGCCCCCGCGTTGGCCGACCCCGACCCGGTGCTGATCTTCGAGCACGGAAGTCTCTACAACGCCTCCGGCGAACTCGCCCCGCCCGCCGCCCCCGTGGACCTGGACCACGCCGCGATCCGCAGGCCCGGCACCGACATCTCCCTGATCACGTACGGGGGTTCGCTGCCCAAGACCCTCGCTGCGGCGGACGAGCTTGCCACCGACGGCATCGACGCCGAGGTGATCGACCTCCGCACGCTCCGGCCACTCGACGACGCGGCCATCACCGCCTCTGTAACCCGTACCCACCGCGCAGTGGTCATCGACGAGGCATGGCGCACCGGCAGCCTCGCCGCAGAGGTGTCCGCCCGCATCGCCGAGGGGTCGTTCTACGAACTGGACGCCCCCGTGGAGCGGGTGTGCAGCGCGGAGGTCCCCATTCCATACGCCAGGCGACTTGAGGAGGCGGCCTTGCCGCAGACCGCCGACATCGTGGCAGCGGCGCACCGGGCGGTGGACTGACCATGGGCGAGTTCACCATGCCGTCCCTGGGCGCCGACATGGACGAGGGCACGCTCCAGGAATGGCTGGTGCAGCCCGGTGACCCGGTCCGGAAAGGCGATCCCGTCGCGGTCGTCGAAACCGCCAAGTCCACGATCGAGGTGGAGTGCTTCGAAACCGGGACGATGCGGAAGCTGCTCGTCGAGCCAGGCACGACGGTGCCGGTAGGCACCGTGCTCGCGCTGATCGAGCCGACCGCAGAAGAACCCAAGAAACGCGAGAAGGTTCGCAAGGCCGAAAAGGCCGAGGGGAAACGACCGGTCCGGCACGCACCGAAGCGCGCGACGCCCCCCACCCGGCCGGAACCCGCCCCGGTTCCGGTGCCGTCCGCTGCCCACGAACGGGGGTACACCGAAGCGGGCCCCTTGCTCCGGCACCTCGCGGAGCGCAGCGGCATCGACCTGGAGACCCTCCAAGGATCCGGGCCAGGAGGGCGTGTCACCCGAACCGACATCGAGCGCGCGGCCACAGCCGTCGGGGCTGCCGCTCCCCCACCGCGCGTACGGGCCACCCCGCTCGCCCGACGGCTGGCCGCCGAACTGGACGTCGACCTGGCCGCAGTGGCCGGGACGGGCACCGACGGCGCCGTCCGCGCCGCCGACGTGCGCGAGGCAGCCCCGGGACCAGCAACCGCAGCCCCATCCACGCGCCACGTCGCCACCCCGGTACATCCTGCCGAGGACCGGGCAGCCGCGATGCGCCAGGCGATCGCCGGCCTGATGACCCGCGCCAACCGGGACATCCCGCACTACTACCTGTCCACGACCATCGACATGGCCACAGCCATGGACTGGCTGCACGAGCACAACCGGCGCAGCCCGGTCGGCGAACGGCTGCTTCCCGCAGCCATGCTGCTCAAGGCCGCAGCCCGCGCGGCGAGGGAAGTCCCCGAGCTCAACGGCTTCTGGACCGACGACCGCTTCACGGCCGGCGGCGGCGTGCACCTCGGCGTGGCGATATCCCTGCGCGACGGCGGGCTCGTTGCCCCCGCCCTGCACGATGCCGACACTCTCCGACTCCCGCAGCTCATGTCCGCTCTGAAGGACCTGGTCGCCCGCGCCCGCACGGGTCGGCTGCGCGGATCCGAAGTAGCCGACTCCACGATCACGGTCACCAACCTCGGCGATCAGGGCGTGGAAACCGTCTTCGGCGTGATCTACCCGCCACAAGTCGCCCTCGTCGGCTTCGGACGGGTCGTCGAGCGCCCGTTCGCTGTCGACGGCCTGCTCGGCGTGCGGCCCGTGGTCACAGCCACCCTGTCCGCCGACCATCGCGCGACGGACGGCGCCGTCGGAGCCCGCTACCTGACAGCGACCGACCGCCTGTTGCAGAACCCGGAGCAGCTGTGAACCGAGCCGAAGCACTGGATGCCGTCAAGGAATCGATCGCCGGCATCGTCCCCGATGCCGACTTCGCCACTCTGGGGCCCGACGACTCGTTCCGCGACGCTCTGGAGATGGACTCGCTGGACTTCCTTGGTTTCGTCGAGACCCTCAGTGAACGGACCGGCGTCCGTATCGAGGACGAGGACACGCCGCAGCTCACCACGCTGTCCAGCAGCGCCGACTTCCTCGTCGCCCGCACGAGGTGAGGTGCCACGGCGATCCACGGACGTCGCCCGCTTCTCGGCGCCGGAGCCGTGGGCGGCGGAGACAACCGTCACGCTCACCGCCGGGACGTGGTCATTTCGCCGCGCAGACGACCTCGACGAAGTGACCAACCTGTTCCTCCGGCAGGCGACGTGCGAGATCCGCCTCGCTGATCATGCCCACCAGGCGATGGTTCTCTATGACCGGCAGCCGCCGGATCTTGTGCTCCTCCATGGCCCGAAGGACCTGATCCGTGTCGGCTTCGGCGTCGATCGTGATCGGCTTTCCCTGCTCGAGCATGCCCGCAGTCATGGTCTTCGGGTCCTTGCCCCTGGCCAGACACTTCACCACGATGTCGCGGTCCGTGATGATCCCGTGCAGCCGGTCGTCCGGCCCGCAGATGGGGAGGGCTCCGACGTCCAGCTCGCTCATCCGGCGCGCCGCGTCCTCGAGCGTTTCGCTCTCCTGGATGCAGGTGGCACCGGCGTGCATGATCTCCCGTGCAGTGGTCATGGCCATCTCCTTCGAGCCTCGAGATCTGCGCGGGGAAGCCCAGAGAGCTGGCCCGCTCCGACCGGAACTCCGTAAGGCCAGTGTGGGTTCGTCGCATCCCGTACGCATGCCGGCGAGGAGGAGGCAACCCACCACTGTGCCCTTACTCCGCGAAGGCCGACGGCCAGGTCACGGCTGCTCCGGTGCGGCCCGTGCCGGATGCGGCTGACCAGACCCACCTCTCGGCCCTGACCACCGTGACCGGCGAGGGCCGAGCGGCAACCGAGTGGACACAGCGGGCCCGAGCGGCCCTGGCAGCGAGGCCGATGGGCACTGGTGTCCTTCCCGGTGCGCGTGGAGAGTAGATGAGTCACAGGAGGTGAGCCACGGTGATGTACTGGAATGGTAGCTGGGCCTGGATGACCCTGATGCCCCTGTTGTGGATCGCGTTGACCGGTCTTGTGGTGTGGGCGGTCGTGCGGCTGACGCAGCACTCGGCTGGTCGCCACGACGCCACGGACCCCCGGAAGACACCGAGGGAAGCGCCAGAGGAGATCCTTGACCGCCGCTTCGCCTCCGGCGAGATCGACGCGGACACGTACTCAGAGGCACGCAAACGCCTCGCCGCCCACCGGCCGGGGCCCCGGTGACCAGGCCGCACAGCCGCTGGCTGCCACTTACCGTGCTGGTCGCCGCGGTGGCCACACTGATCGCCTCGATCGTGTGGGTCGCCGGCAGCGACTTCGGGCGGCCCGGTCCCACGGCGATGATGGGCGCGGTCTCCCGCGACGGCCCCGTACGCAGCCTGACCGAAGCCGACCGCGCGGCCGGGCGCTTCGCCGATCGATGGGACCTGCGTGTCGGGGAAGTCATGGAGTTCAGCAACGGCTACTACGCCGAACTCCTCGACCCCGACGGCAAGGGCGCCACCGAGGTCCTCATCGACCCGGAGAGCGGCGCCGTGCAGCTGGAATTCGGCCCGGCCATGATGTGGAACACCGCCTACGGGATGATGCCCGCCCGCAACCGGACCGGCGCCACGACAATCGAGCCCGGCCAGGCCGTGCGGATCGCCGACCGGTGGCTGCGGGAGCACCGTCCCGGACTGCACGCGGCTGACCCCGAGTCGTTCCCCGGCTACTACACCCTGCACACCCTGCGCGGCGGCGACATCGTCGGCATGCTCTCCGTCAACGCCCGTACCGGCGCGGTCTGGTACCACACCTGGCACGGACGATTCATCCAGATGCAAGAGCACCCGGATCCCCGGTAACGCGCTCCTTCTGCAGCGGCAGGACGGCATCTTGAGCCGCCGCGTCCTGCTCGTCCTCGACGCCCTGCGTGCCACGTCGAACGCTCCTGCCGGCAAAAGGGCCGGGGCAGTCCGTCGGACGTCCAGGGCCGGCGCGGACTGCACTTTGACCGGGCGCGGGTCTTCTGAGTGACGCGCGGATCGCGACGGCCTACGTCGTCCCGCCCCCCTGCGCGGCACAGGAGGGTCACCGTCGGGAGGGACTGCGGGTGGGTTCAGCGGCGCAGGATCTCCAGGGTGTGCTCGAGGTCGGCCGGCCGGGGCCGGTTGTGCGGCAGCTTGGCCAGGAGGGCGGCCATACCGCATGTGTTGGTGAGGGCGGAGAAGACGAGCCCGCCGGCGACGCCCGCCGAGAGCAGGTACCAGGCCGGGTGGAGCAGCCCGAGGCTCAGACCCGCCAGCACGAGCGAGCCAGCGGTGAAACGGACTTGGCGCTCCATGGACCAGGTCCTGCGAGTGGGGCCGTCGGGGCCGTGGACTTCATGACCTTCGGCCGCCCAGGCATTCGTACCCCCGGCCAGTGTCGCGGCGGGGATGCCGTGTTCGGCGAGGAGCGCGCAGGCGCTGTCGGACCGGGCTCCCGAGGCACAGACCATGAGGAGGTCGGCATGTTCCGCGGCCTCCCTGATCTCGGGCAGCGCGCGGTCGAGCAGATCGAGTGGGATGTTGAGTGCGCCGGACAGGTGGCCCGAGGCGTATTCGGCGGGGGTGCGGACGTCGATGACCGTGAGCTCGTGCAGTCGTGGGCGGACCTGGTCGGGGGTGAGTGCGGCGGTCGTGTTCATGTCGGGTGTCATCCTTGGGATTGGCTGAGGGAAACCCCGAGGGGGTAAATTACCCCCAGGGGTATACACAGGGAGTTGTCGTGGAACTGGATCTGGCGGGTGCTGAACTGAGGGCCGTGCTGAACCGGCTGCGCCGGGCTCAGGGCCAGATCGCCGGCGTGATCCGGATGATCGAGGAAGGGCGTGACTGCGAGGAGGTCGTGACACAGCTCGCCGCCGCCTCGCGCGCCCTCGACCGGGCAGGATTCGCGATCATCGCCACGGGCCTGCAGCAGTGCCTCACCGACATGGAGACCGGGAAGGCGAACGGGGAGGACCGGGAGCAGATGCGTACGCGGCTGGAGAAGCTCTTCCTGTCGCTTGCCTGACACGCTTCCGGTACGCATCGCGCCGCCCCTCATACGAAGCTGCCGATCAACATGAGGCCGGCGACCGCCAGCAGGACGCGGGCGAACATCCGCCGGAGCGTTGCGGGCTTCACCTTCCCCGACCAGCGTTTGCCGTCCCAGGCGCCGAGGATCGCGGCCCCGGTGAAGGGCGCAACGACGGACCAGTCGAGTGCGTCCGCCGTGCCGGTACGGGTGACCAGGGCAGCGAGCGCATTGACGGTGATCACCAGCAGGCTGGTGCCGACGGCGGTCCGCATCCGAAGGCCCAGCGTGGTGACCAGGGCCGGTACGGCGAGGAAACCGCCGCCCACGCCCAGCACTCCGGTGACGACTCCCAGTCCGGCCCCGGCTCCCGCCGCCCGGCCCTTGTGTACGGCACCGTCGGCCTCCGCCACGGCCGGATCCCGCAGCATCCGCACCGCCGCGAGAGCCGCGACGGCGGCGAACGCCCCGGTCAGCAGGGCCGGGGGCAGCCGTTCCGCAACCGCGCCGCCCAGTGCCGCAGGCCCCAGACCTGCGCCGGCGAAGAGCATTCCCGTGCCCCACCGGACGTTGCCGTCGCGAGCGTGCGCGTACAACCCTGTGGCGGCGGTGGCGGCGACGATGACGAGGCTCGCAGTGGTGGCCGCGGCCGGAGTGAAGCCAAGCAGGTAGATCAGCGCGGGGACGGCCAGCACGCTGCCACCACCCCCGAGGGCTCCGAGCGCGAGTCCGACAACGGCTCCGGCGGTCAGAGCGAGGAGCAAGGTACTCACGCGATCGAGCCTCCGGCACCGCGCCCGTCCACCACCGGCAGACCTTCCCGGGCCCAGGCGATCATGCCGCCTTTCACGTCCACGGCCGCCAGGCCCTGGGCGGCCAGCAGTTCCGCGGCGTCCCGGGAGCGGCGGCCGGAACGGCAGATCACCACCAGCGGCCGGCCGAGAGCGGGTGCGGGAAGCTCCGCTCCGATGGCGAGCGCGCTCAGCGGCAGATGGACGGCCCCCGGGGCGTGGCCCGCGTCCCATTCGTGCGCCTCGCGCACATCCAGCAGTACGGAACCGCCCGGGTCACGGGTGCGTTCGCGGGCCTCGGTGGGGTCCACCCGGCCGGGCCCTCGGCGGAAGAGGGACATACTCACTCCTGTTCACGAGTCGGTGGTGGAGGGGCGGTCGGCTTCGTCAGCTCTCCACGACGGGCAGCCCCGCCGCCCGAGCCGAGTCGAATCCGCCGTCCACGGCGACGACCTCATGGCCGGCCGCGTCCAGCAGGGAGGCGGCGATCCCGGCCCGCATCCCGCCGGCGCAGTGCACCCACACCGTCCCGCGCGGTATCTCCCGGATCCGCGCGCGCAGTTCATGCAGGGGTATGTGCAACGAACCCTCGATATGGGCCGACGCCCGCTCGGAGTCGCGCCGAACGTCGAGGACGACCGTCCCGTGGTCCGGGTCTCGGGCGGCGAGCCCGGCGAAGGTGGCGCGCGGGAAGGAGCGGGGCCGCTCGCCGTCGCGTACCCAGTCGGCCGGTGAGCCGGTGGCGGCTGCGGCAGGCCGGTCGATACCGACGCGTACGAGCTCCCGCTGAGCGTCGGCCAGCTGCTCGGCCGACTCTGCGAGCAGGGTGACCGGCTTGCCCCATGGAATCAGCCACGCCAGATAGGTGGCGAGCTGCCCCGCCGCCTCGAAGTTGAACGATCCGGCGACATGCCCCTCGGCGAAGGCGATACGGCTGCGGAGGTCGACCACCCATTCCCCGGCGGCCAGCCGCTCGGCGATCTCCTCGGCATCCGCGGCGGTCGGCGGGGTCAGGTCGACCGGCTCGGGCCCCCGCGCATTCAGCGGGCCCATGTGTGCGTAGTAGGCGGGGATGTCGTCCAAGGCGGCAAGGAGTTCAGCGACGAACGTGTCGGCATCCTTGACCAGCGCGTCGTTGGCGGACCGCTCCTTGCCGATGGTCGTGGCGTCCCCTTCGGCCTGCGCCGAGGAGCAGAAGCTGCCGAAGCCGTGGGTGGGCAGAACCGCCGTTTCATCGGGCAGTTCGTCCGCCAGCCGGTGCGCGGAGGCGTGCTGGGCGCGGGCCAGTCGTTCGGTGAGGCCCGGCTCGACCAGATCGGGGCGGCCGACCGTGCCGATGAGCAGCGAGCCCCCGGTGAAGGCGGCGACCGGCTCGCCGGCCTCCTCCAGGACGTACGCGGTGTGGTGCGGGGTGTGGCCGGGCGTGGCCAGCGCGCGCAGCACCAGGGCCGTGTCAATCTCCACCCGGTCCCCGTCGGCGACCGGGACCCGGGGGTACGAGACCCGGGCCCCGGCGGGCACCAGGTACTCGGCTCCGGTGAGGCGGGCCAGCTCCAGGCCGCCGGTCACGTAGTCGTTGTGCACATGCGTCTCGGCGACGTGCGTGATCCGCACGCCGCGGCCGGCCGCTGCCTCCAGGACCCGGTCGATGTCCCGCGGCGGATCGACCGCCACGGCGGCGTTCGCGCCGCCGGCCAGATAACTCCGGTTGCCGAGCCCAGAGACCTCAACGGTGTCGATGAAGAACACGGCTCCGCTCCATTCGCAGGTGATTTACCCCCGGGGGTATGCATTCACCGTAGCAGAATTACCCCCGGGGGTATTTCTGTGAGTGACTCGGTGCGCTTACTGCACCCCGCCGATCCCCGCAGTGAGCCGGGGGCGCCGGCCACCCGCAAGGAGCCACATTCCGCGAGGTACGACCGCAGCGTGCGTGTCGAAGCGAGATTCGCCGAGACACTCACGACGCCCGGGTGGCACTCGTCGCCCAAGGCTTCGGCACCCTCGCTGAGACCGAGCCCATGCCCCGGAGCAGGTGGCTCAGTGATCCCGGGCTTTGGACGGGACCGTCGCACGCGGTGGACGCTCCGGTCTCAGCCGCGCCTGGAGGCGCATGACGACGTGGCCGAGGCCGGACAGCGCGGCGGCGATCGCCAGGTCGGTGAGTGGAAGTGGCTCGGTACCCAGCAGGTCCCGCAACGGAGGCAGATAGACACCAGCTGCCTGGAGCCCCAGCGCCGCGCCCACAGCGACCAGCAGGAACGGATTCGCCAGACTGCCCGGGCGAGCCCGGGATCCGAGCGCCACTCCGAGCTGCGTCGCGCCGAGGATCAAGAACATCATGGACTGCCAGGGGCGGCCGGTCTCCCGGGCCCAGACCCCGGCAGCAAGGGTCACTGTGGCGACGAAGGCCCCCATGAACAGGATCCGCGGCCACAGGCCGGCACCCAGCACGCTCTCCTCGGGAGGCCGGGGCGGGTGGCGCATCGCGTCCGGGGCCACAGGCTCGGCGCCGAGCGCGACACCGGGCAGGCCGTGCGTGAGCAGGTTGATCCACAGGATCTGCGCGGGGAGCAGCGGCAGCGGCATCCCCAGGAAGGGGCCGAGGAGCATGACCAGGATCTCCGCGGTGCCCCCGGCGAGCGCGTAGAGCAGGAACCGGCGCACGTTCGCGTAGACCCGGCGCCCCTCCTCGACGGCCGACACGATCGTGGCCGGATTGTCGTCGGCGAGCACGAGATCGGCCGCTTGGCGTGCCACCTCGGTGCCGCGCCGCCCCATGGCGACGCCGATGTCGGCCCGGCGGAGAGCCGGGCCGTCATTGACGCCGTCCCCCGTCATCGCCACCACGTGCCCCGCCCCGCGCCAGGCCTGCACGATGTCCAGCTTCTGCTCGGGGGTGGTCCGGGCGTAGACACGTACGCCCGTCAGGTCACCCGCCGTGCCTTCCCGGATCCGCTCGCCGGTGGTGACCTCCTCGTCCCGGGAGGCGATGCCCAGGCGCTCGGCCACGGCCCGTGCGGTCAGCGGGTGGTCACCGGTGACGAGTACGGGGACGATGCCGGCCCGTCTGCAGGCGGCCATGGTCGTCTCCGATGCGCTCCGGGGCGGGTCCAGGATGCCGACGAGGCCGAGGAGCGACAGGCCGGATTCCCATGTCCGGGTCCCTTCCGGCCGTTCCTCACGATCGGCCGACGCGACGGCGAGGACCCGGTACCCGTTGCGTGCCAGCACCTCGGCCTGAGTCGCCGCCCGGGCGAGCAGGTCCGGACCGTCGGCCAGGACCTGCGGCAGGAGCATCACTTCCGGCGCTCCCTTGCATGCGACCCGCAATCCGCCCTCCGGCCGGCGGTGCACGGTCGTCATGCGCTTACGGGCGCTGTCGAACGGAATCTCCTCCATGCGCGGCAGCTCGCGGTCCAACGCGGCCCGGTCCAGCCCGAGGCGGGCCCCGGCCGCTAGCAGGGCGGCCTCCGTGGGATCGCCCAGCGCGCTCCATTCCGCGGAGCGGTCCGACGGGGGCTCCAGCGCGGCGTCGTTGCACAGCATCGCGACGCCCAGCAGCGCCGCCAGGTCGGGGGCACCGCCTGGGGTGACCGTCTCGCCCTCGCGGACGACCTGGCCCTCGGGTTGGTAGCCCGTGCCCATGACTGTGGCCTCTCCGCATGGCGTCCACAGCTGTTCGGCGGCCATTCGGCCCTCGGTCAGGGTGCCGGTCTTGTCGGTGGCGATCACAGTCACGGAGCCCAGGGTCTCCACTGCGGGCAGCCTGCGGACGATGGCCCGCCGGTCCGCCATCCGCCTTGCCCCCAGTGCGAGAGCGAGCGTCACGACGGCGGGGAGGGACTCCGGAACGGCCGCGACGGCGAGGCTGATCGCCGCTACGATCATCAACTCCACGGGCTGGCCGCGCACCAGCCCGAGAGCGAGGACCACGGCACACAGCGCGACGGTGACAGCTGCCAGCATCCGGCCGAACCTCGCCAGCCGATGCTGCAGCGGTGTCAGGCCGGGCGCGGCGCCCATGAGGGAAGCGATCCGGCCGAGCGCGCTGTCGGCTCCGGTTGCGGTGACCACCACACGCCCGTGACCACGGACGATGACCGTGCCCGCGGACACCGTGCCGCGTGGTGTGCCGGTGTCAGGGGCCTTCTCCACCGGGACGGACTCGCCTGTCAGCGAGGATTCGTCGGCCAGCAGCAACGACGCGGCCTGTACGTCTCCGTCTGCGGGAACGATGTCGCCCTCGGCCACCAGGACCAGGTCACCGGGGACCACCTCGGCGGCCGGGATGGAACGCTCCTCGCCGTCCCGAACCACCCTGGCAGCGGGGGCACTCATGGCAGACAGAGCGAGAACCGCCTGCTCTGCCCGTACCTCCTGCACGACGCCGACCACGGTGTTCACCGTGATCACGAGCAGAATCACGGCGGCGTCGGTGAGATCGCCGGTGGCGATGGTCAGAGCGGCGGCCGCGAGCAGTACCAGGATCAGCGGGTCGCGCAGCTGCTGCAGCACCCGTCGCCACACGGGGGTCCGCGGCGTCTCCGGGATCTCGTTGCGCCCGTAGATCTCCAGTCGCCGTATGGCCTCGTCCAGCGACAGACCCACAGCTGCGGATATCGCGCTCCGGAGTTCGTCGATGTCCGCATCGGGCCTCCGGCTGCCCCTGCGCTGGTTCACTGTCCCAGCGGAGCTGCGTCCGCACGGCCATCGCGAACCCCTCGAAGGTCGCTGAGCCGCGATGCGCGGGCTCCGTGATCTCGTCGCTCATCGTCGAGAAGGAAGACCGTGAGGGGAGTGTCCGGACCGGTCTGTCCACCGATTGCCATCAGTCACTTCCGTTGTGTGCGGAGCCACGCCCCACAGGCCGGGACCCGCTTGTCAGAGTGCCACCGCGAAGTCCAGCCACGACCACCAGTCGCCGCTTGACCAGCCCATGGAGGCACTCCCGGGTCAGGCAGGAGGGGTGAGGAGCGCGTCAATGAAGTAGACGGTGGCGTTGGCGGTGGTGATGTTGCCGCAGACGATGTTTGCCGTGTCATTGACCTTGTACGAGGTACCCGAGCCGGAGGTGGTGAGCTCGGAGCCTTCCAGCGTCTTGAACGAGCCGTTCGGCAGCTGGCTCGGTGCGATGTTGTCGTCCACCACGTGGTAGGTCAGTACCTTCTTCAACTGCTCCGGGTCCTTCAACAGTGCGTCGCGCTGTGACTGAGACAAGCTGTTGAAGGCGTGGTTGGTAGGCGCGAAGAGGGTGATGTTGTTCGATTGGTTGAGGGTGTTGTCCAGCCTGGCCTGCGACAACGCCGATGACAGCTGTGTCAGCTGGCGGCTTCCGGCCGCAGCATCCGCCACCCTCTGCTTGGCCATGGTGGCGACACTGCCTTCTCCGCTCTTGGGCAGTTCCGAGCAGTCCGGGCCGAACGTTCCCGTCGGACTGGGAGTCGGCTCCTGTGCGTAGGTCTGCGGGGCAAATACGCCGAGCGTGAGCGGAACCGCGACCGCTGCCGCGATGGCGGCCTGTGTCATGCGAGCTCCCATGAACCTCATCGTGAACCCTCCTTGGGGGACGGACCTTGTGAGCGTGCCGACGATGGCCGCCCGACCGGCCATGGGACCGCGACACTTCCACGTAACCAGCCCCCATCGGAGAGCGCACTTCGGGCTCGTGGAGCCCCACGGTGACCGGGGCCCTGGACCCCTGATCTTGAACATTCGAGACACTGATCTTGAGGGTCTGAGAGCGGAGTCCTCTCGTCGTGGATGCAATATCCCGCCGAGTTCAAATGTGGACGCGCGCGCTGTACACCTAGCGGTCCAGCGCGACGAGCAGGTTGCCGTTGATCTGGGGATCAACCCGGAGACGCTGCGGAACTGGATGCGGCCGGCCGGAGCATGGCGTGCCCGGAGACGCCGGAGCGAAGCGCGCACTCGTCAGCGGCCCGGGCCCAACAGCGGCTGGCGGCATGGAAGCCCCCGAGACCTTCTCCCTGAGTGGACCTCACCTGCCTGGTCCGCCCGGCTGATCAACCTGTCGGCAGCACGAGTGCGCAGGTCTCGCCCGGTGCGACGCTGACGGCCCGGTCGGCCAGTACCACCCGGATCGGTGACTCCTCCGAGGGGGGCACACCGATCCGCAACTGCCCGCTCTGCAGCCGCACGCCGACACCCCAGTGACCGCGATAGCGCAGCGAGAATCCGTACTCGGACAGCGCCGGAAGGGGCACCGGGTCCAGCCACAGGGCGTCCTCGCGGGTCTCCAAGCCGGTCAGGCCACGCTGGACCAGGTCAAGGGTCCCGGCCATGGCGCCGAGGTGGATGCCTTCGCCGGTGGTGCCGCCCTGGAGATCGGCGATGTCCGCTTCCAGGGCCTCCTGGCAGTACTTCCATGCCTCGGCCCGTCTGACCCGCGCGAGGACCCAGCCGTGGACGAGACCGCTGAGGGTGGAGCCGTGGCTGGTGCGCTGGAGGTAGTAGTCGACGGTCTTGCGCCAGATCTCGTCGTCCAGGCCGTACCCGAGACGGCGGAACAGCTGCTGCAGCTCGGCGGGCGAGAAGAGGTAGCCGAGCATGAGGACGTCGGCCTGTTTGGAGACTTGGTAGCGGTTGACCGTGTCGTCCTCGGCCTCGAGGATCCGGTCGAGACGCCGGATGCTGTCGTACCGCGCGCGGTAGGCGTCCCAGTCCAGCTCGGCGAGGTCGCCGTAGCCGTCGAACTGACTGATGACGCCCTGGTGGTAGGGGACCCGCAACCTTCGCGACACGTCTTCCCACTTCGGGAGTTCGTCACCGTCCAGCTTCACGCGCTCGAACAGTTCCTGCCGACGCCATGCCGGAAGGCGCCGCAGGAGGTCCAGGGCACGGGTGAGAACCCAGGCGGCGGTGACGTTGGTGTACGTGTTGTCGTCCAGGCCGGGCCGGGTGGCGCCGGGGTAGCTGTCGTGGTACTCGTCGGGGCCGACCACTCCGCGGATGCGGTAACGACCCGTCTCGGGGTCGAAGACCGCGGTGTCCGCCCAGAAGTGGGCGATCTGCAGCAGCATCTCCGCACCTTTGGTCTGCAGGAACTCGGTGTCGCCGGTGGCCTCGCAGTACTGCCACACGTTGTAGGCGATCGCCGAGCCGACGTGGTGCTGGAGCCGGGAGTGGTCCGGCAGCCAACGGCCGGAGCGGGGGTTGAGATGCAGCTCCTGGGTCTCCTCGCGCCCGTCGCTGCCGCTCTGCCACGGGTACATCGCACCAGTCCGGCCCACCTCGCCGGCCGCCCGGCATGCCTGCTGGAGGCGCCGGTGACGGTAGTTCAGCAGAGCGCGGGAGACCTCCGGGAAGTGCAGGTTCAGATAGGGCAGCACGAAAAGCTCGTCCCAGAAGACGTGCCCCCGGTATGCCTCGCCGTGCAGCCCGCGGGCCGGCACGCCCGCGTCTAGGTCCGCGGTGTGCGGTGACAGCGTTTGCAGGACATGGAAAAGATGCAGCCGCAGGACGCGACCGGCCTCGCCAGGCACCTGGACGTCTGCGCGTCGCCACAACTGCGCCCATGCCGCGACGTGGGAGTCCAGCAAGGTTGAGAAGTCCGCAGCGGCGGACACCCGGTCGACCGCTGCTCCGAGGGGGTTGCTGATCGCTGGATCGCGTGACGTGTGCAGCGCCACGGTCTTGTCCACGACGACGGGTCGGCCTGGAGCGATCGGGATCACCAGGCGGTGGGCGGCTCGGTGTCGAGCGGGATGAAGCCACGACGAAGCCGGAGGCTGCCCGGCGACGACGATACGGGCCGCCATGGCGATACCGATGTCGGAGGTGCTGGTGCGGCAGTGCAGCCACACCGTGTCGGTCCCCGCCGCCCCGGTCTGTACGTGGGCCAGGTGGCTCCGGTTGAGGGACCGGTAACGGTACACGTTGCCATTGATCACGTCGCCGTCGATCGCGGACTCGATTTCGATCTCTCCCGACCAGTCCTCTGCGGTGAGCACGGTTCGCAGCACGGCCAAGTGAGGGTCCGCCATGTGGACCAGGCGGATCTGCTCAACGCTCAACACGCCCGCGTGGTCCTGGCAGCGGAACGTGCGGGTGAGGGTGGCGCGGCGCATGTCGAGGATGTGCCGGTGGTCGAGGAGGGCGCCGGTGTCCGGGGAGAACCAGGGCCGCGCCGATCCGTCGGCGCAACGGAGACGGAACCGCAGGAGGAGCCAGTTCGGGAGATTGACCATGTCCTCGTTCACCACCTGTCGCCCCGCCACGGTCGACTTCAGGCGGTTGTAGCACCCGGCCGCGTAGGTTCCCGGGTAGTGCACCAGCCCGGCCCTGCTCTCGGGCACCGCCCCACGGGTGGCGAAGTAGCCGTTGCCGAGCGTGCACAGCGATTCGCGCAGCCGCTCGGCCGCGGGTTCATAGCCCTCGTACTCCCAGATCCACTCCGACATCCGGCGCCCTCACCCCTCTCCTTCACGAGATGTCCGGGAGCGCGGCCCAAGCGCCGGAACTCAGGCTCGTTCAGGGATGACAGCGACCGGAGACTCGGAGTGATGCAGGAGGGCGTGGGCGACCCTGCCGAGCTGCAGGCCGAAGGCGCCGTGCCGCCGCGGGGCGCCGACAACCAGCAGGTCGGCGTTGGCCGACGCATCCACGAGCACCTTGTGGGCCGGGCCCTCGATCACGTCGCGGGACACGTCGACAGCGTGTTGATCCGCCTCGACGCTGCGCAGCGCGTCGGACAGGATGCCGTCGGCACGGTCCCGGTGCTCTCGTGCGGCATCACCCGAGAGGTCGGGTTCACAGGTCGGGCACCGCCATGCCCGTACGGCGTGGAGTGCGCATCCGCGTGCCTCGGCCTCGCGGAAGGCGAACCGTAGGGCGCCCGAGCCCTCCGTCGAGTCGCCGACCCCAACCACCACCCGACCGGCGGCTCCCTGCCGGTTCTGCTCCGAGCCACGGACGACGATGACCGGGCACACGGCGCGGCCGGCCACTGTGAGGCTCACCGACCCCAGCAGCAGCCCCGCGAGCTCGCTACGGCCTCGGGAGCCCGTGACCAGGGCAAAAGACTCATGCCCCGCCCGCAGCAGCGCGGACACGGCGTCTTCGGGCAGCACCTCGCCCGACACCTTCACCTCTGGATTGCGCAGCCGGGCGCGTTCCGCGCTGGACGCGACGATGTGCTCCGCCATGATTTCTTCGGCGGGACGATCGGTGCTGATGGACGGGCGGCTGCCCTCGTAACGCTCCCACAAGGAGGCATAGACCAGGCTCAATGGCAACCCGTGGCGCGCCGCTTCGTCGACCGCCCAGTCGACCGCCTCCAGGCTGGAATCCGATCCGTCGACACCCACCACCAGCGGGAGTTCCATCCTCCCCACCGCCTTCCTTTCCGGCCTCTGCGAGCGCCCCCTGTGAATACCGTCGCACCGCCCCGGGCCCACCGCGACACGCGGGGACCGGCTCTCAGACAGGGACCCTTCGGCCGGGTTGCACCAGGCCGGTTTGCGGCGATGGTGGAGTCATACGGCCGATCGGCCCACCTCCGTGCCCCTTCAGGCCCTGGAGCCGGGTGCCTTCTCGCCAGAGGCTGAAGCCGAGAACAGGACAAGTGGCACGAGCGGCCCCGCCTGCGAGAGGGAGCCAGCGATGAAGCACAGCAAGATCGGCAACCTGATGGTGAACGATGTCGTCTCGGTCATTCCGCAGACCCCGTTCAAAGAGGTCGCCAAGCTGCTCGCGGTGCACCGGATCAGCGGTCTGCCGGTGGTCGATACCGACGACAGGGTGCTCGGTGTGATCTCGGAGAGCGACCTCATACTCCGGCAGGCGGGGGCTCCACCCGAACCGGAACGTCTCCGCAGCGCGCGGCCGGACCAGCCGTCACCGCCGACCGGCGCCGAACGAGGCCCAGACACCAAGGCGCAGGCGATGAGCGCCGGAGAGCTGATGTCGCAACCCGCGATCACGGTCCAGGCCAGCGACACCATCGCCGTGGCCGCCCGCACCATGGCACAGCATCGCGTCGAGCGGCTGCCCGTGGTCGATGAGAAGGGCCACCTGGTGGGAATCGTGACCCGCCGCGACCTGCTTCAGGTCTTCCTACGACCGGACCCGGACATCCGCCGGGAGATCGCCGACGACATCCTGGACCAGACGCTGTGGCTGTCCCCGGACGCGGTACAAGCGCATGTGATCGACGGTGTGGTCACACTCGAAGGACAGCTGGAGCGGTTCAGCGACATCCAGGTCGTGGTCCGGCTGGCGCAGCAGGTGGACGGCGTGGTCTCTGTCATCGACAAGCTGACCTACCGCTATGACGACTCCAGCGCGCGGCCTGCCCAGCAGACAACACCCGCTGTCCAGGATGACGCCGGGCACAGAGGGATCCATTGGGAGAGGTCACCGTGATCACGGTGACCGAGCCCTGAAACGCTGACGTGAGAGGAGGTCCGCCGTGCCTGAGACCCCGCACATCGTGAGCGATGTGATGACCCAGACGGTGGTGGCCGTCGGGCGCGACGCGCCCTTCAAGGAGATCGTCCGGACCATGGAGCAGTGGAAGGTCAGCGCCCTGCCGGTCCTGGCGGGTGAGAGCCGTGTCATCGGCGTCGTCTCCGAGGCCGACCTGCTGCCCAAGGAGGAGTTCCGTGACGTGGCCATGAGCCTCTACGAGCAGCGGCAGCGCCTGACCGACGTCGCCAAGGCGGGAGCAGTGACCGCGGAGGAGCTCATGAGTACCCCTGCCGTCACGGTGCATGCCGACGCCACCCTGGCACAGGCGGCGCGGATCATGGCCGTGAAGCGTGTCAAGCGGCTTCCCGTGGTCGATGACGAGGACATGCTGCAGGGCATCGTCAGCCGTGCCGATCTGCTGAAGGTGTTCTTGCGGTCGGACGAGGAGATAGAGGAAGAGGTCCGCCGCACGGTGATTGCGTACCTCTTCCCCGCGCTCAGCCACGCCATCCACGTGAACGTGCACGAGGGAGTCGTCACTCTCCGGGGACAGATCCGCGACACCTCGCTCATCTCGGTTGCCGCGCGCCTCGTCCGCGCCGTGGAGGGCGTGGTGGACGTCCAGCCCCAGCTCACCGGCCAGTCCGCCGCACCGGCCGGTCCTGAAGGCGCTCAGTGACAGGACCATCAACGCGGAATCGGCGTACGGCGGGTACTCCTCCGCCATGACCGTGTCGAGTACTTCCGGCACCGGGCGGCGCGGTGTGCTGGGGCCCTCGGGGCCGTATCCGAGGCGCAGCACCATCTGCGTGTAGCCCCTTCCCGATACCGGATCGCGCAGCGGCCAGCGCAGGTCGGTCCACTCAAGGGCCTGAGTGGCGAAGGAGCTGGACAGGCCCTCAAGGGTGGCCAGCAGCAGGACGCGTTCCATGGCCTGGTCGGCCCGCAGCCAGTCGCGAGTGGGCGGCCGTGGGTGCCCGCCAGGATCCTGACCGTGGAATGCGCACCGGTAGCGACGGCAGTCCGTGCCGCTCACTGATCGGCCGGACTGATGCGGCGGCCGCTGAGGCGCGTGGGCTGGATCGACACCCACATCTCGCGTTCGCCGCCCGCCCATGGCTCGGTGTGGGCACGATCTGCCAGCCGTCGCACCGCGTCGGGGTCCGTGACAGCCTGCGCCGGGCCGACGACGAGAACGCTCCAGCCCTGGCTCGTGGCCTCGTCCAGATGGTCGACCTCGAAGGCGACGTCCGCACCTACGGCCGCCGCGGGCACTGAGTCGGGCGCGGTCCGGAAGGCGATCGCGTCGTCGAAGACCTCGTAGTTCACCGGAACGACCGCCGGGCCGTCGGGGGTCGACACCGCGACGCGCCCCACGCCGTGCGTGGAAAGCAGGGTGCGGCATTCGTCGGGGCTGAGGTCCCTCAGCTGTGGGTGGAGGAGCGCCTGGCCCTGGCCAGGGGGCACATCGATGCCGCCCCCGCGCAGGGCTGCGACGCTGGTGCCCAGTGCGGCGGCCAGTCTGATCAGAGTCGCCAGGCTCGGATCGGCCGGATGCTCTTCGAGGTATGCCAGGTAGTCGGGAGCCATTCTGGCGCGGCCGGCTGTTTCTGCCCGGGTGAGCCCCTGCCGTTTGCGCTCGGTGGCCACGCGCCGGCCGATGTCGCCGGGGTTGCCCGTCCCGTCGGACGGGACTCCGCCGGACAGGGCGCCCGGTGTATCCACGCCACGTCGGGAAGGCTCGTGGGTTGCCTCGGGCCCATGGTCGACGTGACGGATATGCGCGTCGGGCCCAGGGAACACCAGCGTCACCTCGTCGGTATCCGACCAGCGCACGTCGTAGGGAGGCGTCCCATCCGCATGGTGGAGTCCGACGATCTCACCGTCGCGCCTGGTAGCGCCGGTCGCCGGGCTTTCGATGACGAGTTGATCGCCGAGGTGAGCTCGCATGATCGCCGCCATTTCCTCACAATGATGCTGTACCCAACGTGCCACGCTCGACGTGCCGACGCATGGGAACAACTGGCTGTCACGGGCGGCCCAGAAGGGAAAGGCGCCATGCACCACAGAACGGTCGCAGAGCTCATGACCCGAGAGGTCGTCCGGGCGCGGCGTGACCTGCCGTTCAAGGAGATCGTCAAACTGTTGGCGGAGAACGATGTCACCGCCGTACCGGTGGTGGATGAGCTGGACCGCCCTATGGGTGTGGTGTCCGAGGCCGACCTGTTGCGCAAGTCCGCGGACCAGGCCGACCCGTCCGGCCTGACACCGATTCCGCATCTTGAGGCGTGGGAGCGGGCCAAGGCGGAAGGAGCCAGGGCCGAGGAACTGATGTCGGCTCCTGCCGTGTGCGCACGCCCCGAGTGGAGTGTGGTCGAGGCGGCCCGCCTCATGGAGGTCCACAGCGTCAAGCGGCTGCCCGTCGTGGACGAGACGGACAGGCTGCAGGGCATCGTCAGCCGCAGCGACCTGCTGCGGGTCTTCCTGCGCCGCGACGACGCCATCCGCGAGGAGATCACCCGGGACGTGCTGCAGCAGACAATGGGCCTTGCACCCTCGGACGTGACCGTCGAGGTACGCGAGGGGCAGGTCACCCTCCGCGGATCCGTCGAGTTCAAGAGCCTGATCCCCATCATCGAGCGCCTGTGCCGGAGCGTCGACGGCGTGGTCTCGGTCGCGCAGCACATCGCGCACCGGACCGACGACACCAGGAGTTCCGCCCCCGGCACGTGAGTCGTCCAGGACCGAGGTCGGGAGCACGGGGTGCGCGACGAGTTCGCCGTCTTCGCGGATCCCATACCGGGACCGCGCCCCTGCCGCGACGGGCGGGAAGCCTCATCGGTCGTCCTCCTTACGACTGGGTCGGCTGCGTGCCGGCCCGGGGACGGAAGCCGCTGCTCACTGGGGCGGGTTCCCGGGCCAAAGCCGGACACCAGCGAGGTTTCCAGGTTGCTTCGCCTGCATCGGTCACATGGGCCACCCGGCAACCTGTCGGGGGCTCGGCCCGGTCCCGGGCGCGCCCATGCCTTCGATGTCTCGCTCGGCGGCATCCACCAGGTGCTGGGCGAGGTCGCGCATGGCCCTGCTCGCCGCCAGTTCGTCACCGATCTCCGGCACGTCGGTGTCCGCCGGATTGCAGTGCGCGGCCCCGTGACCGGTGAGCTCTGTCGTTCCGGTATCCAGCACCACGCGCGCCTTCGTCGTTCCCTCGTCCTCAAAGAGACAGAGGCGAACCTTCCACTCCACGGTGTGCGGCATCGCTTTCCTCCTCACCTCGGTTCGGGCCGATGCGATCCGGATGTGCTTCGTTCCGGGCTCCGGAGCCGCGCGGCAGCGGCCAGAGTCTCCTCCTCGATGCGGCGACGGATCTGGTCGGTGAGTGCGCTCAGCCGCCCGGAAGCCGTCGCCCGCGGCGCGACGGGGGCTCGAATCCGCCGGGCCTCTTTGGGCAGCTCGGCCAGATCGGCGGCGAATCTCTCCCGGCTCTCATCCAGAGTGGAGGACTTGCCCGTGCGCTGCCCGTTCCGCATCACCGGCTCCAGCAACGGCCTGCCATCGTCAGGTGGCTGCTCGTCGGCAAGACCGACCACGTCGGCGTAACCGACGCGACGGAAGACCTGCTTGGGGCCGGGTGCCGTCACTTTCGCCGAGGAGAGCTTCATCACGGGGCGGCCGTCGTACTCCACCATCTTGTAGGCGGAGTCCAGATACGGGGCGTCGGCCGAGACCCCGACGCGGGTACCGACGGCGTAGATGTCGATCGGCGCGCCGGAGCGGACCAGTTCGTCCACTGCGTACTCATCAAGACTGCCGCTGGCGACGATCCGTACGTCCGGCAGACCGGCGGCATCGAGGATGGCGCGCGCCCGTACCGCCAGGGCTCCCAGGTCGCCGCTGTCGAGCCGGATCGCCGAGCCGGGTCCGCGGTCCAGGTCCCGCAGTACGCGCGCCGCGATGTGGACGCCCGTCTCGGTGTCGTAGGTGTCCACCAGCAACGTCACCGGGCCGGGGTGGGACCGTGCGAAGGCACGGAACGCCGCCTCCTCCGTCGCGAAGGCTTCGACGAACGAGTGGGCCATGGTGCCGACCGCGGGCACGCCTTCGGCGGTGGCCGCGGCGACGTTGCTGGTCCCGGAGAAGCCCACCATCGCGCTCAGCCGGGCGGCCTGGAATCCGGCCTGGGGGCCATGGGCGCGCCGCAGGGAGAAGTCCACGACCGGGTGCCCCGCCGCGGCGAGGACGCATCGTGCGGCCTTCGAGGCGATCGTCGTCTGATGGCTGAGCTGGTTGAGCACGTACGTCTCGACCAACTGCGCCTGCGGAAGCGGTGCGGTCACCTCCAGCAGGGGCTCTCCGGCGAGCACGATCCGTCCTTCCGGCACCGCCCGTACCTGGCCGGTGAACTCCAGGCCGAGCAGCGACTGAAGATCGCGTGGTGGCCTGTGCAGTGCCGAGGCGAAGGCATCGACGTCCTCGGGGCCGACCCGGAAGGCGGACAGGAAATCCAGCGACGACTCCAGCCCCGCGGCGACGAGAAATCCGCGGCCGGGAGGCAGATCACGGACGAAGAGGCTGAAAGTCGCCGGTCCGTTCATCCCCTCCCGCAGATACGACATCGCCATCGTCACCTCGTACAGGTCGGTGGTCGTCGCCTCGGACATCACCCTCACCTCCTCGCCACCGGTGCAGCCTTCGGCCTGTCACTGGCGGAAGCGCGCGGACCAGGAAGGCTCCACCAGATCCCACTCGGTGTCCCACTGCGCGTACCGTCCTCGGTCAAGCACCAGGCGCATGCCCGCCCTTGCGCCGAAGACCCCCGTGGCCACCGCGATCGCTGTCACGCTGCCCACCAGCCAGCCGGCAGCCGTCGCGCCGTCCGCGGTCATCGGCCGACTGCGGATGGTTCCGTCCCGGTCCACCCAGACCCGTACGGTCGCGCCTTTGGGTGTACCCGACTTCACGCGGGCAGTTCCGGTCCTTTCGCTGCCGTCCGTGCCGGTCCAGCGGACTTGCGCGCGCTGCATTGCGCTTCTCGCACCAGACTGTGTTCCTTCGGCGGCCGAAACCAGCCGGGCGGTGACTTCCTGCCGTTCCGCCGACTGGACATGCACGACGCGCATCGCAGACGCGTAGGCCGTCAGCCCCGCGCTCAACGCGGCCACCGGCAGTCCGCAGACAAGTACAAGCATCAGGAAAAGGAGGAACCAGGATTCGATCCTGTCGGACGTGCGCCTCAGCGGGTTTCCGCCCTTGGACGGGTGCTCCTGGTGCGGCGGGTGTGGATTGGACGGGTACGACGAACCCTGTTCACTCATGGCCTGCCCTCCAGCTGCCGCTGGTCCGTTCCCCACAACGATCGAACGTCAGCAGACCCGGTCACAGTGCCGAAAGGTCCTCGGCAGGAGGCCACCCGGGCCCTACGGGCCGACGGCTGACGGGCTCCGTCCCCGAGCCGGAGACCGTCATATCTGCGGAACGACCGCGATCGGACACGGCGCGTGATGCAGTACCGCGTGGTTGACCAGGCCAAGCTGCAGCCCCAGGTGCCCACGTCGCCTGTGAGCTCCGACCACGAGCAGGTCGGCGTGTGACGCAGCCTCCAGGAGCACCTTCCGCGCCGGCCCATCGACCACCTGACGGCTCACCGGGGTGTCCCCGTACCGCTCTGCGGGGCCGCGCAGGGCGTCGTCGACAACCTGCGCCGGCGGGCGCTGATGGGTCTCCAGGGCGTAATCGGACGGAGGCGGAGGCGGCGACAGAGCCCCGAGCGGGGCACTCCAGGCGTGCACCGCCACCAGCCGGCAGCCCCGCACATGGGCCTCGCGGAGCGCGAACTGCACTGCCGTGCCGCTTCCCTCCCCGTCCTCGACGCCGACTACGACGCTCCCGAACCGACCGTCTCGGTACTCGGGGCCACCGCGCACCACGACGACCGGGCAATCGGCACGCGCGGCCACGGCCAGACTGACCGAACCCAGCAGCAGCCCTGTGAGATCTCCGAGCCCTCTGGACCCGAGGACCAGCGCGAAGGCGTTGCGCCCCATGCTGACCAGGGCGGACGCGGCGTCCTCATGCAGCACCTCGCTCGACAGCCGCGCCGTGGGAGCGCCCTTCCGCGCCCGCTGCAAGGCATTGGCGATCAGGCTGGCCGCCTTGTGCCCCGGTGCCGCCGCATGGACGAGGTGGAGGGGCACGTCGTGCCGGACCGCCTCGTCGACGGCCCAGTCCACCGCCTCCAGACTCGCCTCGGATCCGTCGATGCCGACCACCAGGGGAATCGTCACTGCTGCGTCCTCCTCTCGTGCCGGACTCCGCAGGACTCCGTGCCTTCCGGGCCCGCCGGACCGAGTCCGCATGCGCCGACGGAAGAATTGGGGTACTCCTCGAATGAGAAGGGGCCGTGCTTGGCGTGCCGGCGCCGTCCGGACAGGCGGACTCGTTCACCGTCATTCCAGCTTCTTACGAGACGGAGGCCGTCGCCATGGAGCCAGTCATCACGGTGGGCCTCGACGGCTCACCCGAGAGCCTTGCCGCCGCCCATTGGGCCGCCGACGAAGCCGAGCGGCGCAAGCTCACGCTGCGCCTGCTGCACGCGTGGCCCCTGCTGGCGCCGGAACCGACCCGCGTCCCCTCGGAAATCGATCAGAACTACTGGGCGAAGCGGCTCGTCCACAACGCGGAGGCGGAGCTCCAAGCACGCCACCCGGGCCTTGCCATCGTCGGCAACCTGGTCGCCGAGGACGCCCAGGACGCGCTGCTGCACGCCGCGTCGGAGTCCGAGATGATCGTGCTTGGTTCGCGGGGGCTGACGCCTGCCGAGAGCTACTTCCTGGGCGACATCAGCATGCCCGTCGTGGCACGGGCCGAGCGGCCGGTCGTCCTGGTACGCGCAGGAGGGCCACCGCCCACTCCAGGTGCGGGAGGTGCCGTAGTGGTGGCACTCAAACTCCACGGCCCGTGTGACGACCTGCTCGAGTTCGCCTTCGCCACCGCCACGGCGCGGGGCGTGCCTCTGCGCGCCGTCCATGGCCAAGGCGTGCCGCTTCATGCCTACACCCCCTGGGGCGTAGACCATGACGTCACCCACGAGATCGCACAGGCCACGCGGAAGCAGCTGAGCAAGGCCCTCCGCCCCTGGCGCGAGAAGTTCCCCGCTGTGCAGGTGATCGACGTGGTCCGGCTCGAAAGCCCCGCCAAGGCCGTCGTACAGGACACCGACAGCGCAGGGCTGCTGGTCGTCGGCCGACGCAAGCACCGTCCCCCCTTGGCGCCACGCCTGGGCCCCGTGGCCGAAGCCGCCATCCATCACGCGCGCTGCCCCGTCGCCGTCGTCCCCCATGACTGAGCCGAGCCCCCGCACGGAGCCGGTGGAGGCGATCCATCAGGCCGACGCGTCCGTGCTCCGGCCCAGCGCCGGCCTCGACGCTCCACCGCTCCCCCGCGCAGAGGTGCGCGAGACCCACACCTCGATCGTGTTCTTCGTCGGTGACCGCGCCTACAAGCTCAAGAAACCGATCGATCTGAAGTTCGTGGACTACACCACCGTGGCGGCTCGACGGGTCGCGTGCGAGCGAGAGGTCGCTCTCAACTGTCGCTTCGCCCCCGATGTCTACCTGGGCGTGGGGGAAATCCGCAGCCCGGACGCGGAGGCGCCCGAACCGCTCGTCGTGATGCGCCGCATGCCGGCGGACCGCCGCCTGTCCCGGCTCGTACGAGAAGGCGCCGCCGTCGACGACGTCATCAGAGCCGTCGCCCGCCAGCTCGCCACCCGACACGCGGACGCGCCCCGCAGCCTAGAAGTCGACCGACAAGGCACCCGGGACGCACTGTCGTCACGCTGGGAAGCAAGCTTCACGCAAGTCCGCACGCTGGCTGACGACAGCCCCGTGCCCGACGGTGTGGAGGAGGTCGAGCGGCTGGTGCGCCGCTACCTCGCCGGGCGCAAGCAGCTGTTCGACACGCGCATCAAACAGGGGCGCGTGGTAGACGGCCACGGCGACCTTCTCGCCGAGGACATCTTCTGCCTCGACGACGGCCCCCGCCTGCTGGACTGCCTCGAGTTCGACGACCACCTGCGCTACGTCGACGGCCTCGACGACGCCGCCTTCCTCGCCATGGACCTGGAACAGCTCGGTGCCCCGGAGGCCGCGGCGTTCTTCCTCGCCCAGTACAGCGAGTACTCCGGCGACCCCGCACCACCTTCCCTGTGGCACCACTACGTCGCCTACCGCGCATTCGTCCGCGCCAAGGTTTCCCTGATCCAGACACGCCAGGGCGCACCCGGCGCGGAGACGGCGTCACGGCGACTGGTCACGACGGCGCTGCGCCACCTGCGTACCTCCGCTGTCGGCCTCACACTCGTCGGTGGTCTCCCGGGCAGCGGGAAGTCCACTCTCTCCGGTGCGCTCGCCGATCGCCTGGGCGTCACGCTGCTCAGCAGCGACCGCCTCCGCAAGGAGCTGGCGGGCATCCCGGCGGAGGAGTCCGCGGCCGCCGGCTACGGCGAAGGGCTGTACACACCGGAATGGACCGCCAAGACCTACGCGGCCCTCCTCGATCGCGCATCCACGCTGCTGTCCTCCGGGGAATCCGTCGTCCTGGACGCCACCTGGTCCCATGCGGGACAACGCGAAGCCGCCCAGCGCATGGCCGAACGCACCAGCGCCGACCTGGTGGCCCTGCACTGCCAGGTCCCGGGCGATGTGTCGGAGGCCCGCCTGAACACCCGCGCACCCGGACCATCCGACGCCGACCTCGACGTGGCCACCGCCATGGCGGCCGCAGAGCCGCCATGGACAAAGGCAGTCACGATCGACACCAGCGGCCCCCTGGAGTCCGCGGTCGTCCAGGCGCTGGCGGCCGTACGCCCGTGGGGCACCAGCCAGGCCCCGGCCTTCCGCCGCTCCTACATGGAGCCGGATTGACGAGAGATACGCCGGTGCAAGTGGTGGCCTGTTCGCCGGAATGGGCGGCCTACGCTGGAGGGCCCAGTGAGCTTGACGGCTGCCGCCGTTGAGTCTGAGCCCATCGTCCTTTGAACACGTGGGCCCGAGGGACACCGTCGTCGTAGTGTGTGCAGGTCCCGTACGGCTTGCCGCGGTCATGACCGCGCGGATCTGCTCGCCGTCCAATGACCGATTCATGTGGCGCGTGTCGTAGCTCGGTTCTACCGATGCTCTCGGTGGCGAGCGCGGTGGGGATCAGCCAACAGGGAGCCGCGCATCGTCGAGGTGGGGCCGTTTCCTTTTCGGTCCGCTTCCCGGCACGGGAAGCGCGAACGGAGGCCTCACCTCGCTTGGCGCCGCACGATGGTGGCGGTGAACACTGCGGTAGCGCCCGCGGTGACCGCCAGGAGCACGTATCCCGATGTGTAATCGCCTGCGGCTCCGTAGACGGCGCCCATGACCAGAGGCGGGAAGAATCCGCCCAGCCCTCCGGCAGCGCCCACGACAC
>NZ_JBSGZO010000041.1:0-30672 GCF_053611045.1 Streptomyces sp. NPDC054841
TCGGCCCGGCCAGCACCAGGATGTCGGCGGCCATGACCCGCTCGTACAGCGCGGGCCACGCGTCGCTCTCCCATCCGTGCTCGGTCATGTCCGGCCACACGCCGGTCGCGATGTCGTGATCGACGGCGCGGACGAGCTCGGTGGCGACGCCGTTCGCCTCCATCACCTCCCGGCTCTTGTCGATCAGCCCCTGGGTGTTACTGGCTTCGGGCGAGCGCTTGAGCGTGCAGTTGACGAACATCGCGCGGAGACGTAGATCGTCGTAGCGGGAGGGCGGCTGGGCGGTCACTGGGCGCTCCTGGGTCCTGCCGCCGTGCCGTTCACGGCGGTGCGACGCCGTCCATCGTGCTGACCGGGCGGCCGCTCCGGCTGCTTCGGCACAGCAGACCGGCGATGATCACTCCGACGGCCGAACGGCCGCGGGCCGGGCGTCGGCGGACGGGCCTTCACCCGACTGGGGGCCGGTGCCTGGTCCGTGCCCCGGGGCGCGCTTTACGTTCGGGGCATGGACACCCCCCGCACCCCTGACCCGCGAAGCGCTGGAACCGCGACCGACGATGTCGCGCACCTGATGGTGCGCTGTCTTGAGGCCGAGGGCGTGGAGTACGTCTTCGGGATCCCCGGGGAGGAGAACATCCGCTTCGTCGACGCCCTGAACGGCTCGGGCATCCGGTACGTCCTGGTGCGGCACGAGCAGGGCGCCTCTTTCATGGCGGAGATCTACGGGCGGCTGACCGGCCGGGCCGGGGTGTGCTCGGCAACGCTGGGGCCCGGCGCGATCAACCTGCTGCTCGGCACCGCGGACGCGATGACGAACAGCACCCCCCTGGTGGCGCTGGCCGCACAGGGTGCGCTGGGCCGGGTCCACAAGGAGTCCCACCAGGTCATCGATCTGGTCTCGATGTTCGCGCCCGTCACCCAGTGGGCGGCGCGCGTGCAGAGTCCTGAAGCGGTGCCGGAGATGGTGCGCAAGGCGTTCAAGACCGCGCAGAGCGAGCGTCCGGGGGCGGTCTTCCTGGCGGTCCCCGAGGACATCGAGGCGTCGCGCACCAAGACGCCGCTTGCCCCTTTGCAGGTCGACACGGTGCACGCCGATGCCCCGTCGCCCTCCCAGATCGCCCGTGCCGTGGAGGTCGTCGCGGCAGCGCGACAGCCGGTGGTGCTCGCCGGTCATGGTGCCGCCAGGGCGGGGGCGTCGGCGGCCCTCGTGCGTTTCGCCGAACAGTTGAACGTGCCGGTGGCGACCACGTTCCACGGAAAAGGTGTCTTCCCCGACGACCATCCGAACGCGCTCGGCGCGGTCGGCTTCATGCGCCACGACTACTCGAACTTCGGATTCGACGCGGCGGACGTCCTGATCTGCGTCGGGTACGAGATCCAGGAGTTCGACCCGGTGAAGATCAACCCGGACGGCGACAAGCGCATCGTCCACCTGCACCGCTTCCCGGCGGAGGTCGATGCCCACTACCCGGTCACCGTCGGCGTCCAGGGGGATCTGCCATTGGCTTTGGACGCCCTCGCGGCCGCGCTGCCGGACGGTCTCTCGTACGAGGCGGGGGCAGGTGAACGCATCCGCTCCCTGCTCGCCGAGGAACTCGAGTACGGACGGCGCAGCGACGCCTGTCCCCTGGTGCCGCAGCGCGTCGTGGCCGACGTGCGGGCCGCGCTCGGCCGCGACGACATCGTGCTCGCCGACACCGGCGCCGGGAAGATGTGGATGGCACGGCTCTACCCGGCCTACGCGCCGGACACCTGTCTGGTCTCCAACGGCCTGTCCACCATGGGCTTCGCCCTGCCCGGCGCGATCGCCGCCAAACTCGCCCGTCCGGAGCGGCGCGTGCTGGCCATGATGGGCGACGGCTCGTTCCTGATGAACTCCCAGGAACTCGAGACCGCCGTCCGCGAACGCATCCCGCTGGTGGTCCTCGTCCTGGTCGACGAGGAGTACGGACTGATCACCTGGAAGATGGAGCTCGAACTCGCACGCCACAGCCACACCCGCTTCACCAACCCGGACTTCGTCGCCTACGCCGAAAGCTTCGGCGCACGCGGCTACTACATCAAGGCGGCCGGCGATCTCCTTCCGACACTGACGCGTGCGCTGGACGACGACGGGGTCTCCGTGATTGCCTGCCCGGTCGACTACTCCGAGAACCTGCGGCTGACCGACCGGCTCGGCGCTCTCCACGGCCCGTTCTGAGCAGGAGTCCGCATCGCGCCAGGGCCACGGGCCGAGACCGGTTCAGAGGTTCTGTGCCGGCCAGTCCAGCAGCCGGGCGCCGACCACCGCTGTCTGGAGGGTGTAGCGGTGCACGGGGTCGCCCGGATCAGCGCCGGTCAGCTTGTGGATGCGCTCCAGCCGGTACGTCATGGCCCGTACGCTCAGGGAGAGCCGCCGGGCCGCCTCGGCGGCCACGCAGCCCGTGTCGAAGTAGGCGGCGAGGGTGTCGATGAGTGGCTGGGCGCCGCCGCGGGCCTGCTGAAGGGGGCCGAGGACGCTCAGCACGAGGTCGGCCATGGCCTGCCGGTCCCGGGTCAGGACCGGGTAGACCAGCAGGTCGGCGGCGTGGAGCACCGGGCCTTCGAGGTTCATCCGGGCGGCAAGGTCGAGGGCGTTCAGCGCCTCCTCGTAGGAGTGGACGACACCGCCCGCGCCCGGGTGCGGGCGGCCGATGGCGACCCGGCCGCCGTCCGTGGCCGCGTACGCCTGTTTGGCGAAGAAGCTGAGCACTTCGGACTGGTCGCCGGGCGCGATGCAGATCAGCCGGCCGTCCTTCGTCGTGAGTAGGATGCGGCGGTCGCCGAAGCGGGCGACGACGGCGGAATCGATCCGGCGGGAGACGGGGGCGCCGTCGTCGTACGGCTCGGCGCCCTGAGCGACGGCGACCGCGTGGGCGTGGGAGAGCAGCAGCCCGAAGCGCTCGGCCCGTTCGGCGAGTCGGCCCAGGTCGCTGCGCCCGTAGAGCAGGTCGTCGATGAACTCGCGGCGGGCCGCCTCCTCCTGGCGCACCGCGAGACGTTGTGCGCGTTCGTGGCCCTCCGCGAAGGCGTCCACTGCCTGCTCGACAGCGGCCAGTAGATGCTCGGCGGCGGGGAACGGGAGCTCGGGCCGGACCGCCTGTGCGGCGGAGAGATGCGCACTGACCATGACGCGCAGTCCGAGACCCGCCTCCGCGGCCCGCTCTCCCCGGGCCCGGAGCGATTCCAGTTCATCGCGGGTCAGCCTGCGGCCAGTGGCACAGGCACCCGCCAGGATCTGGGCATACCCCTCCAGATATTTCTCGGGTATGTCTCGCTCCGCCATGGCCCTCCCCGTTTTCCTGACGCGCCGATGACGACTTCCTGACGCACAGAGGTCAAGGGTGGCACGCACGTTCCAAAGGACGGTGACCGGATGCAGCCCAGCAGCACCGTGACTTCTCTTCCGTCTCCGGCCCACCCCCTGGCACGGCCGGACACGCGATCGTCGGACACCATCGGTCTCATCCGGGCCCGGTGTGGAGCGGAAAGCGCTGAGCTGCGGCATCGAGCGGCATTAAAGGGTCGTAAAGATTGCCGGAATGCGGCAGTGAAAGCGGGCGGGCGCGAGTGAGACCATCCGGTTGTCCAGGGGATCACCTGCGACCAGGGGAGGTGCGCGCATGAGCTTGTTTCTGGGTTTCGGCATCGCGGGAATCGTTCTGCTGGCTCTCTCGCTGGTCTTGGACGGGGTGCTGGAAGGTTTCCTCGACGGGGTGCTGGACGGTCTGCTCGATGGCTGGCTTTCGCTTCCGGTGGTCGCCGGGTTCGTCTCGATGCTCGGCTTCACCGGGGCGATCGTGCTTGGCACCACTGGTCTCGGGGTGGGCGTGGCCACGGCCGCCGGAGTGGTCACCGGGGTTGCGGCCGGATGGCTGACCTGGAGGCTGAGCCGCGCGCTCATGCGGGATCAGACCGCGGCCGCTCTGCGCAGCGACGACCTCATCGGCACCGCCGGGTCCGTGGTCACCGCCATCCCGGCCGACGGCTACGGCGAGGTGCTGCTGCATGTGGCCGGTCAGCCAGTGAAGTTCGCCGCGAAGTCCGACGTGCCTGTGCAGCGCGGCGCCGAAATCTGGGTGGAGACAGCACTGTCACCCACCTCGGTCGGCGTCCGCCCGGTCGAACGCTGACCGAGCACCCCTCGCTCGTCCCGCTCGTCCCGCTCACCCCACTCAATTCACTCGATCTGCCGTCCCCAGGGAGGCAGGGGGGATACATCATGAGTTCAGTCGTCACCGCAGTGGTGGGAGTCGTTGCACTCCTCGTCCTGCTGGCCCTCGCCGTGGTCACTCGCTACAAGGTGGCCGGCCCCAGTGAGGCGTTCATCGTCACCGGCCGGCGCGGCAAGAAGTCCACCGACCCGGCCACGGGCCGTGTCTTCACCGACAACAGCGGGCAGAAGGTCGTGGTCGGTGGCGGTGTCTTCGTCGTTCCCTTCGTCCAGCAGAAGTTCGCCCTCGACCTGTCCAGCCGGCACATCCCGGTCGCCGTGCGCGGCGCCGTCACCCTGCGCGGGGTGAAGGCCAACCTGGAGGGCGTCGCCATCGTCAAGGTCGGCGGCACCGAGGACTCCATACGGGCCGCCGCCCAGCGATTCCTCATGCAGCAGGACGGCATCGTCGGCTTCACCCAGGAAGTGCTCTCCGGCGCGCTGCGCTCCATCGTCGGCCGGATGTCCGTGGAGGACATCATCCGCGACCGTGCCGCGTTCGCCGGACAGGTCGCCGAGGAGGCCGAAGCCAGCCTGTCCGGGCAGGGCCTGGTGCTGGACGCGTTCCAGATCCAGGACATCACCACCGAAGGCTCCTATCTGGAGGACCTCGGCCGCCCCGAGGCCGCCCGCGCCAAGCAGGAGGCCGACATCGCCGAGGCGGTGGCCCGCCGCGCCGCCGAGCAGGCCCGGCTCAAGGCCGAGGAAGAGATCGCGATCGCCCAGCGGACCCTGTACCTGAAGCAAGCCGAGATCAAGGCCCAGACGGACGAGGCCGAGGCCCAGGCCAACGCTGCCGGTCCGCTCGCCGAGGCCGCCCGCCAGCAGGAGGTTCTCAGCGAGCAGGAGAAGGTCGCCGCCCGGCAAGCAGCACTGACCGACCGTCAGCTCGACACCCAGGTCCGCAAGCCCGCCGATGCGGCCCGGTACCAGGCCGAGCAGGAGGCCGAGGCCCGGCGCATCGCCCTGGTGAAGGAGGCGGAGGCGGCGGCCGAGCGCTCCCGGCTCACCGGTGAGGGCGAGAAGCTGCACCGGGCTGCCCTGGCCGAGGCCGTACGCATCGAGGGCGAGGCGCAGGCCGCGGCGATCTCCGCCAAGGGTTCGGCGGAGGCCGAGGCGATGCGGAAGAAGGCCGACGCCTTCGCCCAGTACGGCGACGCGGCCGTGCTTCAGATGCTGGTCGAGGTACTGCCGCAGGTCGTCGGCAAGGCGGCCGAACCGCTGAGCGCGATCGACAAGCTGACCGTCATCTCCACCGACGGCGCGGGCAAGCTGCCCCGCACCGTCGCGGACAACGTCGCCCAGGGCATGGAACTTCTCGGTTCCACCACGGGAGTCGACCTGGCCGGGCTGCTCAAGGGCATCACCACACGGGCCGGCAGCACGGCACCGGCTGCGGAGCCCGCCGTGTCGCCCAACGGAAAGATCGAGATCACCGACTAGGCGTACGCGAACGCGCGTACCGCGAACGGGGGGACGGGGGGACGGGGGGACGGGGGGACGGGGGGACGGGGGGACGGGGGGATTGGGGGCGGATGCCATGAAGGCCGGCTTCAAGGTCCACGCGGGCCTGGCCCTGGCAGTGAGCGCGTTCTCGCTGCTGGCATCCGCCCTCACACTCCTGCCCGGTGAGCCCGTGCGCGGTGGCGGCGGGCTCATGCTGGGAATCGAATTCGCCCTGCTCTTCCCGCTCTTCATCGCGACCATCGGCCGCGGCTGGGCTCTCCAAGCCGCCGGAGTACGTCTCACATCTTCGCTGCAGTGGCTGGCCCTGCGCTGCCTGCCCCGCGCCGTGCAGCTCGTTCTGGTCTGCGTCTTCGCGGCGGGTATCGCACTGACGGCCGGCAGCACCGGGGCGTCGAGGCAGGCAGGGGAGGCAAAGGGCGGCCGGTACTACGCCATCGAAGTCAACAGCCCGGCACGCGAACGCGTGGAGGTGCCGAAGAGCGAGTACGACACTCTGCTCAAGCACGACCTGCGCGCCATGCACGCCATCTCCGCGATGCTCGCCGCAGGCGCGGCCACCATGACCCTGACCATCGGAGAGCTCCACCCCACCACCGGCCGTCGCCTGCCACTACCCGGACTGGACGGGCCTGCGTGAGGCATTCGATGTCCGTGCGCATTGTCCGCATGGCCCTGGCCGGCGATGCCCCGTCACGGGCCTGGGCCAGGAAGGGCGAGAGCAGGCGAACCGCGCAGGCCCAAGCCGTGCCCGGCCGCTGACACGATCGCGCTGCTCCTGCCGGAGGGCCCGACGGACGGCGCCGCCGCCCTGGCCTGAACCGCCTGGGGGCCACGGCCGACCGGGGCGGTCAGGAATCGGTCAGCAGTGGTCCGAAGATCTGCTGCCCGATTTCCTCCGCCCGCGCCTGGTCGACGATCTCGCCCCGCACGTCCGGGTGCTCGGCCGTCCAGGTCTGGGCGGAGGCTGTGTCGGTGAAGAAGTTCAGCACGTCGCAGCAGACCGAGGCGGCGGGCCCCGAGCGGGCGCGGGCACCGACGAACACCACCGCGCCCGCAGGCTCCCACACCGTCTCCCGGCCCCTCGTGGTGATGGTGACCGGGTCGCCGGTCACGGGGTCCGCGGACGATATGACCACGTCCCTGCCGAGCATCGCCGGGATGCCGAGCGCGTCGATCGCGCACATCGACCACACCTGCGTGCCGCCTTCGATCCACACGCGGTGCGGGGTCGGGGTGGCGGAGAACGGGTACGCCGCCCGGATCCGCCCGTCCGTGTCCACGGTCAGGAAGTCCTCCCCGGCAAGCTCTGCCAGCACCTCACGGGCAGTGCGGCCGTACGGGGCGGCGAACGGTTCCAGCACGTCGGAGGTGGGCGCGACGCCCGTTTCGGCGAAATGGCGCAGCACCGTCCGGTGCACCGCCCGCAGCCCGTGTTCGACAGGTGCGAGGCGACCTCGGCCGGCCCGGCCGAGAGGATCGAGAGGATCCGCCTCGCAGCACTTCTCCCCAGTCGTCTCGGGCAGACCGACCTCCGTGAGCGCCAGGCGCAGATCCGCCACGCTGGGCGCGCCATCAGTGGCGCCGTCCACGTGGCGGTAGATCCGGCACGACACGCTGGGCTGTGCGCCCGCTTCGGCGAACGGATCGGCGCCGTCGAGCAGGACGGTGGGTGAGCCGGTCATCCCCCACCTGGCGGCCCCGGCCTCGTCGGACACCTCGACCATGTCCACCGGCACGTCCCGGCCCGCCAGCGCGGCTGCGATCCGCTCGCGCAGGAGCGGGGCGTTCGGGCACTCCGGAACCGTCAGCACGGTGATCCGCATCTGTCGTTCCTCGCAGTTCTCGGCCATGCCCCGGACGGTAGACCTTCCAGCGGACTGGAAGGTCAAGAGCTAGCGTGCAGGTATGCGCATCGGCGACCTCGCCGCCTCCAGCGGGCTGACCACCAAGACCATCCGCTTCTACGAGCAGGCCGGGCTCCTGCCCGCGCCGCCCCGCACACCCGGCGGCTACCGCGACTATCCGGAGCAGACCACGAGAAGGCTGGCGTTCATCCGCGACGCCCAGGGGGCAGGGCTCACCCTCGCGGAGATCCGCTCCGTGCTGGCGCTCCGCGATGCCGGGGCGTCCCCCTGCGAGCACGTCACAGCGCTCATCGACCGGCATCTCGCCGACATCGACCGCCGCCTGGCCGAACTAGGCGCCACCCGAACAGCCCTGCAAGCCCTCGCGGAGCGGGCAGCCGCGACCGATCCTGCCGCCTGCACCGACGCCGACATCTGCCGCATCCTCACCAGGGCGCACGACCAGGTGAATCGTGAGCGCCGTCACTGAACCACCCCGTCGGCCACGCGTAGCGTCATCAGCCCCGGGGGAACCTCCCCCTCCCGGCGCACGATGAGGAGCACCGCCATGCTGCGGGCTGTATGGAACGGAACGGTGATCGCGGAAGCCCCGCGCACCGTGATCGTCGAGGGAAACCACTACTTCCCGCCCGAATCGCTGCACCGCCAGTACTTCACCGAGAGCCGTTCCCGGTCGCTGTGCTTCTGGAAGGGGCTCGCCCGGTACTACACGGTCACCGTCGACGGGCGGGCCAACCCGAACGCGGCCTGGTACTACCCGCACCCCAGTCCCTTTGCCCGCCGGATCAAGGACCACGTCGCGTTCTGGCAAGGCGTGAGAGTCGAAGGCGAGCCGGAGACCGCACCGTGAGCGGCCGTGGCATTGCCCGGGCAGCGGCCTGGAGCGCAGGCGCCGCCGCGGTCATCGGCGGCGGCTACGCAGGGCTGATCTCCGGTGCACTGCCCATCGATCTTGGTGTGGGCCGGCGCGTCCGGCCCCTCGGGCCGCAGACCGTGGACATCGCAGCACCCCGGGACGTCGTCTTCGACGTGATCGCGCAGCCGTATCTGGGGCGCGCCACCCGAGCCATGAGGGAGAAGGTCCAGGTGCTCGAGCGCGGCAGCGACATGGTGCTCGCCGCCCACTCCACGCCCCTGGGCCGCGGGCTCACAGCCGTCACCGTGGAGACCGTCCGCTTCACCCGGCCCGCGCGCATCGACTTCCGTCTGGTGCGCGGCCCGGTGCCGCATGTCGTCGAAGCCTTCACCCTGACCGAACAGGCCGCAGGCACCCGCCTGGTCTACGAAGGAGAACTGGGCACCGACCTGTGGCGGGCCGGAGCGTGGTGGGGCGAGAAGGTAGCCGCCCAGTGGGAGCGAACCGTCGCGTCGTCGCTCGCCTCGGTCAAGGAGGAGGCGGAACGCAGGGCCCGGCGCTGAACGGGCGGCCCGTTCAGCGCCGGGCCGGCCGCTGATCGCATCGAGGGCTCCGGTCACCGTCTTCGCGAGCTCTCGTGCGTCGGCCCCGGCGCGGGAGCGCAGATTCACTCCGTGCGCGAGGAGGGCCAGCACATCGGCCGCGGCACCGGGGTTGGTGCCGGAGGCCAGTCGGCCCTTGGCCTGGGCTGTGCAGAGTGCCGCGTGCGGCCAGTGCCTCCAGCGAGGGATCGTGCCCGGGCTGCGCGGCAGTCACTGGCTCGGAGGGTCGGTCCGAGACGGCCTGCCAGCCGATCAGGCCACCGCCCACGAGCAGCACGACGACTCCCCCGATCACGCCGGCGCCCTTGACGACCTGCCGACGGTTCCGCCTGGGCCGAGGCTGAACGTCCACCCTTCGATGGTCCCGCGCGGCGCCGACCGGTTCGGTGAGCGCGCTTACAGTTCTCGGCCTCTCCCCGGGCATAGCGTGCGAAGCATGGTGCTGGGTGCGCTGTTCGCCGCGATGGCGGCCGGGCAGCTCGCGTCCTTCCGGCGGATGCCCGGGATTCTCGCCGGGTACGGGCTGGTCGCCGGCTCGGGTGCGACTGTGCTCGCCGTGGCACTGATCGCGGGCGAGTTGGTGTGCGGGGTGTGGTTTCTGGCTCGCCCGCGGTCCCGCGCGATCGCCCCGGTGTGGGTGTTCACAGGCGTGGCGGTGGTGTGGGCGCTGCTGGCCGTACAGGCGTACGTGCGAGGGCTCACGGTCGCCAACTGCGGCTGCCTCGGGATCTACCTCACCCAGCGCCTGAGCTGGTTCGTACTCGTCCAGGACGCACTGCTGCTGCTCTACGCCAGGCTGCTGCTACGCGGAGTTCGCAAAGTTCGAAGGCACGATGAGGCGGCGCGTGATGTCCGGACCGCGTGAACGTTCCCGTCCGGGCGGGCTGCTCGGCGGGCTGGGCGCCGGGCTCTTGATGGTGCTGTGCTGCGCCGGTCCGCTGCTGCTGGGCGGCGGGGCGCTTGCTGCCGTCGGCGGATTTCTGAGCAACCCGTGGCTGATCACCGTCGGCGCGATGGTGGTGGTCATGGCCGTCGCGTACGTCCTGCGCTGCCGCGCCCGCCGCCGCCGCCGCCGAGGCACCGGACCCGATGACTGCTACCCGTAGGCACCGTGAGGAGTTCCGCATGACAAAGGCCCCCACACCCGGACCACGGCGACACAAGACCGATCGCGACGAGGTCTTCGTCGAATTCACGAAGTCGATCTGCCCGGTGTGCAAGACGCCTGTCGACGCCCAGGTCAACATCCGCGAGAACAAGGTCTACCTGCGCAAACGCTGCAAGGAACACGGCGGGTTCGAAGCGCTGGTCTACGGGGACGCCGAGGAGTACCTGGCGTCCACGCGCTTCAACAAGCCCGGGACCATCCCCCTCGCCTTCCAGACCGAGGTCAGGGACGGCTGCCCGAGCGACTGCGGGCTGTGCCCGGAGCACAAGCAGCACGCCTGTCTGGGGGTCATCGAGGTCAACACCGGCTGCAACCTGGACTGCCCGATCTGCTTCGCCGACTCGGGCCACCAGCCCGACGGCTACTCCATCACTCGCGATCAGTGCGCGCGGATGCTCGACACCTTCGTCGAGTCGGAGGGCGAGGCGGAGGTCGTGATGTTCTCCGGCGGAGAGCCCACGATCCACAAGCACATCCTGGACTTCATCGACCTCGCCCAGCAGCGGCCGATCAAGAACGTCACCCTCAACACGAACGGCATCCGGCTCGCCTCCGACCGCGCCTTCGTCGCCGAGCTCGGCAGGCGCAACGAGAGGCCGGGCAGGTCCGTCAACGTCTACCTCCAGTTCGACGGCTTCGAGGAGCGCACCCATCTGGAGATCCGGGGCCGCGACCTGCGAACGTTCAAGCAGCGGGCGCTGGACCACTGCGCCGAGGCCGGACTGACCGTCACTCTGGTCGCCGCCGTCGAGCGCGGGCTCAACGAGCACGAGGTCGGTGCGATCGTCGAGTTCGGCATCGACCACCCGGCCGTACGATCGGTGGCCTTCCAGCCGGTCACCCACTCGGGGCGCCATGTCGCCTTCGACCCGCTGAACCGCGTGACGAACCCCGACGTCATCCGACTGATCGGGGAACAGCTCCCGGGCTGGTTCCGCAAGGGCGACTTCTTCCCCGTGCCCTGCTGCTTCCCCACCTGCCGCTCCGTCACCTATCTGCTGGTGGACGGCGAGCCGGGCGACCGTACCGTGGTCCCCGTCCCCCGGCTGCTGAACGTCGAGGACTATCTGGACTACGTCACCAACCGCGTCCTGCCCGACGCCGGCATCCGCGAGGCGCTGGAGAAGCTGTGGTCCGCCTCCGCCTTCATGGGCACCGAGACGACGGAGGAGAAGCTGCGCGCCACGGCCGGGGCCCTGGATTGCGCCGACAGCTGCGGCATCGACCTGCCCGGGGCCGTGAAGGACCTCAGCGAGAAGGCGTTCATGATCGTGGTGCAGGACTTCCAGGACCCGTACACCCTCAACGTCAAACAGCTGATGAAGTGCTGCGTCGAGGAGATCACCCCGGACGGACGGCTCATCCCCTTCTGCGCGTACAACTCCGTCGGCTACCGCGAACAGATCCGCGCGCAGATGTCCGGCGTCTCCGTCGCGCAGGTCGTGCCGAACGCGCTGCTGCTCGCCGACCGGCTCACCGCGACACCGTACGGGTCGAAGACAGCGAGAGGAGCGCGGGATGAGCGATGACCGGCTCAAGGCGTGCTGCGCCGCCGCGTACTCCTCCGATGTCGTCGCCCTCCTGCTGGGCGACTCGTACCACCCCGGCGGCACGGCACTGACCCGCCGCCTCGCAGACCGACTCGCCTTGTCGGCGCGGTCTCGCGTCCTGGATGTCGCCTCCGGCCGCGGCATCACCGCACTGCTGCTCGCCGGCATCTACGGGGTACGGGTGGACGGCGTCGACTACTCCCCCGCCAACACCGCCCTCGCCCAAGGAGCGGCCCAGGCGGCGGGGCTCACGGAACAGGCCGTGTTCGTCACAGGCGACGCGGAGCATCTACCGTACGCCGACGGCGTGTTCGATGCGGTGGTGTGCGAGTGCGCGCTGTGCACCTTCCCCGACAAGGCGAAAGCCGCCGCCGAGTTCTCCCGGGTCCTGTGTCCCGGCGGCCGCCTAGGCATCACCGACGTCACCGCCGTTCCTGACCGTTTGCCACCGGAGCTGTCCACGCTCGGCGCCCGCATCGCCTGCATCGCCGACGCCCGCCCCACGACCGAGTACGCCGATATCCTCACCGCCGCCGGACTGCGCACGATCATCACCGAACGCCACGACCAGGCCATGATCCGCACGATCGACCAGATCGAGGCCCGGCTGAACCTGCTGCGCATCACCGCCCCGGCAAAACTCGCCGACGCGGGCGTGGACATGGCGGCGGCCCTGCCCGTACTGAAAGCCGCCCGCGCCGCCGTCACGGACGGCGCGCTCGGCTACACACTGCTGACGGCGGCCAAACCTCAATAGCCGGCCGACGGCAGCGCCCCAAGAGCCTCAGATGGTGTGCGGGTCGGTGCCCGTGGTGCGCCGATGTCGGGCCCGCCGGACCCGCACCAGCACCGCAGCCGCGATCAGCAGGCCCGCGAAGACGCCCGCAATCACCGCAGGGCCGACAGCGTCCAGGGCGTCGGCAATCGTGCGCTGGACGGCGCCTGCCACATCGATGACCGGGTCCTGCGTGGTGGGCTCGCGCTGGACGCGGATCTCGTACCAGCCGTAATACGCCACGTACGCACCCACGAGCAGGAGCAGTCCGCCGCCGAGCCGAGGGGCGATGGCGCCAAGACGGCGCAGCCGGGTGACGGCGGTCGTGCGGGTGAGGGCGACGGTCAGCGAGGCGGCGCCGACGATCAGGCCCATGCCGCCCGCGTAGGCGGCGAACAGGGCGATGCCCTCGCCGGTGGATCCGCCGCGGAAGGCGGAGACCACGATGGCGAGGAACGGTGCGATGGTGCAGCCCAGGGAAGCCGTGGCGTACGCCATCCCGAACAGCACCATCGAGGGCAGGGAGCGGGTGACGGCGGGGGCCCGGCGGACCTTCGGTGTCAGGGCGGGCAGTTGGCGTCCGGCGAGCAGCCAGGCCCCCGCCCCTGCCATGACGAGTCCGAAGACGATGGTGAACCAGGGCAGGTGCTCCTGGACCTGGCCCGCGACGGGCTGGATGGCGAGCCCGAAGACGCCGAAGAGCGCGGCGAATCCGGCGGTCATCGCGGCGGTGGCAGTCAGGGCCCGGCCGACGGCGACGGCGCGGCCGGGATTGTCCTCGCCGAGGACGAGCAGCGACAGGTAGGCGGGGAGCAGGGCGAAGCCGCACGGGTTGACGGCAGCGAGCATGCCCGCGCTGAGTGCGAGGGCGAGGGGCAGATCGGCCACGGCGGTTCAGCCGGTCAGTCCGGCGACCTTCTCGGCCAGTCCTTCGCCGCCGGGCAGGACGCCTTCGTAGACAGTCTTGCCATCCTTGTCGAGGATGACGTAGCGGCTCTGTTCTGTGACCTTGAACCGCTTCCATACGTCACCGGCCTCGTCGGACAGGTGGGGGAAGGCGCCGGTCTTCGTCTCGGAGACGAAGTCCTTCATGGCGACGTTCTTGTCGAGCCCGGCGACGCCGACCACGTTCACCTTGCCCTGGTACTCGGCGGCGACCTTGGCGGTCTCGGCCGCCTGAGCCTTGCACTTGGGGCACCATGGCGCCCAGAACCACAGCACGGTCGGCTTGCCCGCCAGGGTCTTCGCGTCGAACGGCTTGCCGTCCACCGTGGTGGCGGTGAACTTCAGCACCTCGGGCACCTCGGCGCCGGTGCTGCCGGTGTCACCGCCGTCCGACGAGGCGGGCGGCTGCGCGGGGGACGACGAAGTCGAGGGCGCTGCTCCGGCGTCCCCGGTGGAGTCTGAGCCGCCCTCGGTTCCGCACCCGGCGACGGTGAGGAGGGCAGCGGCCAGGGCGGCCGGGATGAGGGTGCGGGCGCGCATGGAGGACTCCTGTGTGTTCGGGACAGGGTGTGACTGTAGATCCGCCAGGCCCGGCAGGCGTGCGACGGTGTGCTTACGGTTCGGTGACGTCAGCCCGCGGCGTCCTTGAGGCGGGCGGAGTCGAGGACCGTGATGCGGCCGCGGGCGAGGCGCAACAGCCCATGGTCGGCGTAGTCCCGTAGCACCTTGGTGCAGGTCTCGCGGGACGTTCCGGCCAGCGCGGCGAGCTGCTCGTGGGTCAGCGCGATCTGCGGGTGACGGCCACCGGGCCGGAGCGGACCGGCCGGAGGCTGGGCGGCGGTGAGGGTGTCGAGGGTGGTGGCGACGCGCTGGGCGACTGTCTTGAACACGCTGTCGGACAGGCGCTGTTCCAGGTCGGCGAGACGGCGGCCGAGGATCGCGGTGATCCGGGCGGCGATACGGGCGTCGGAGAGCAGAAAGCGGTGCACGTCGGCGCGGCTCATCACGCAGACGGTGACGTCGTCGAGGGCCTCGGCGTAGTTGTCGTACATGTGCTGTCCGAGCAGGACCATCTCACCGAAGATGGTGCCCGGGGTGACGATCGCGGTCGTGAGCGCCCGGCCGTCGGCGGAGACCCGGAAGACGCGGACCCGGCCCCGCTTGAGGATGAACAACACCTCGCTGGGCTGAGCTGGCGAGTAGAGGATCTCGCCTGCCGTGTAGGTCTTCATCGGCGCGGCGGCGGCGATGGCCTCCATCTCCTTCTCCGACAGGTCGCAGAAGATGTCGACCTCCGCCATGCACCACGTCCTGTCGGCGTCCTCGCCCGAACTGGTGCCGGCGTCGGTGTCGGTCATGTGGTGCGTCTCCTCGCGTCGTCCCGGCGCCCAGGGCGGCGGCGCAGCGCCCCATACGGGGCGGGCCAGCGCGTCGGCGCTGTGCGCCAGACAGTAGGGCACCGTTCCCCGGGGGCCGGGTGGCGACGCGGGCGGTACGGCGCTCATCCTCCGACCGGACCCGGGTGCTGCTTGCCCGCGCCCTGAGCGATCACGGCGAACGTCAGACCGGCGAGCAGCCCGAACACCAGGTGCGCGCCGAGGCTGGAGCTGCTGACGGCATTCCAGTCGAACACGGGCATGCCCATGTTGGCCGGCATGATCCACAGCGCGCCGACGAACCACCACACCACGCCGTAGACCAGACCAAGCACGACGGCAGGTGCGAGACGCTGGGCGAACTGACCCAGCAGCACGCCGAAGGTGACACCGGCGAACAGCGCGATCGACAGATGGACCAGCCAGCCCACGAAGGCATTCGTCGAGCCCAGCAGCCCGGCGACCATGGTGATCATCGCGGTGTCCGTCATCGGCCGGGACACCGACATCCAGATCCCCATCCCGACACCCCCGACGAGACCGGCAGCAGCACCCCACGCCGCATGCACCGGGATCGCGGCGGTTCTCGCTGATACCTGCAAGGTGGTGACCATGGTGATCCTCCTCTTAGCGTGACTTCCTGCTCCCAGGGCTGACGCTAGGACTCATGGCAGATGCAGGTATGTGAGGGTGCTTACGTACCTGGCGGTAGGCAGAGCAACGGCGAGGAAGAGCGATGACGATCGACGAGACGGCCGAGCGGACGATCCCGCTCCCGCCCGACCAGGTGGCGGCCTACGCCATGGACCGGCGGCACGACCACGAGTGGACTCAAGGCATCCGCGAGGCCGCCCTGACCCAGGAAGCGGACGGGGGCGGGTTCGGCGTCGGCGCCGAGGTGACCCGCACGGCGTACTTCCTAGGCAAGCGCATCGACTAAGGGCTGTCCCGTAATCCCCGGCGGGCGCACGACGACAGCTACGGCACCTCGCTGCGTTGTCGGATCGCCCGAATACGCCCAGTATGAGGACGACCCTCCGCCTTGCGATGCACCGCATCTGACGCCGCGCGCTGATCCACCGGGGATTACGGGACAGCCCTTACGTCCTCCGCGTGGCCGCGTAGAACGACCCTCCCGAGCTCTTGGACATGGTGTCGGTGGCCGGCCCGATGCCGATGCACGTCACCTACACCTTCACCCCGCATACGCGCGGCACCCTCGCACGCATCCGCGTCCAGGGCGACGCCAGCGGCTACTACCGCCTGGCCGCACCCATCATGGCGAGGAAAGTCCGCTCCTCCATCGGCAAAGACCTGCGCGACCTGGAGCACCGGCTGCTGGAGCCACCGCAGTCCTCGACAGCCTGAGCAGCCGATTGCCCGATCACCTTGAGGGCTTGGACGGCAGCGTGCGGGCGAAAGCGGCAGCCTGTGAGACCCAGTCCGCGAGTGCGGGCCCGGCCAACTCGTCGTATGCGACGAACACCATGGACTTCATCGTCCGACCGGTGAAGTCCATCGGGCGCACGCCCGGGCGCACCAGAGCTTCCGCGGCGCCGTCCGGCCCGAGCCTGATCATGAGTTCGTCGTGGACAACGCCACAGAACATGCTCCCGCCCAGAAGGAACGCCAGTCCGCCGAACATCTTGCGCTCGTTGACGTCATCCGTCGGCGCCAACACCCCCCGGACTCGTTCGGCGAGGGCCTCGTCGTAGGGCATCCATGCCTCCGTAGGTCGGCAAGGTGCCGGGCGAGTTCGCGATCGAGGTCCGCGAGTTCGGCGCGCAGTTCACGTTGGCGCGCAGTGATCCGCTCCCGTGCTTGTTCCGCACTCTCCATGCCGCCCTGCTCCCCTCACCGTGAGCTGACAATCCATCTGTGAGACGCCCCAGCGGGCGGGGCCACGGCCTCACGCGCCTATCCGGCACGGCAACGTCCGCCCCCTGCTTGGCGGGAGGCGGGCACATCGTCGCGGCGGAGGCTTACCGCCAGAACTCCTTGACGAGTGTCAGAGCAGGTGCGGCGGCGGTACGACCAGGACCACGGCGAGGAGGCGTGGCCTCATCCGGGGGAGCGCCTGGGTCTCGAACCATCCGCCGGAGTGGAGCGTGTGGCGGCGAGCCGTACCGGGGGTGGGTTCGCCGAGTTCGGCCGGGTCGATGCCGAGGTTGGCGAGTTCGACGATCTGGTCGGCGACGGCCTTCACCTCGTCGCGGACGGTCTTCGGGTAGCCAGCCTCGTCCTCGGCATGGAAGGCGTACTCCCACACCCAACAGTCGTCGGTCACCGGGCAGCCCCGCCGGCAGTACGGATGCCTGCCTCGGTGGCGGCGGCGTTGCGGATGCGGCTGATCTCGGCCGCGATGTCTCGGGCCTCGCTGAGGTCGGTGACCTCGCCGGCACGGGCCTCGAGCGCGCGGAGCCGGGCGGTGACCTCCGGGTGCCGGGCGATGGCCACCTCGACGGCCCATGCCTCGGTGAAGGTGCGGAGGGGAACGGCGGACACCTCGGCGCGCGCACGGGCGGTGCTGGCCGCGCGGTCGCGGTCGAACTCGGCGACCAGGTGCGGGGCGACCTGAGCGAGGGCGGCGCGGATCGCCTCGGGCTGGGCGGGCGGCTGCGGGATGGCGGACGGCCGGGGCGCGGTGCTCATGCGGCTTCGGTCCTCTCCTCCTGGTCCAGTTCGCCCGCCCGGTAGGCGTTGGCGAGGGTGGTGACGTGCTGGCGGGACCAGCCGACGCGGCGGCCTACCGCGGCTTTCTGTCCATAGCGGCCAGCGGAGCCGATTCGGCCCACCGTGCGATTAAGGTGCGCCTGTGCCCGCGCAAGGGCCTGCTCGGCCCGGCGGACGGCCTTGAGGGCGTCGTCCAGATCGATCTTCTCGTCGTCGGTCAGAGGGTCACTCGTGGCTCGCACAACCCGAGCATAAACCGTCGCCGCATCTTGACGCTATGGGGCCCTCTCGCTGAACGGTCAAGCCGAAGGAGCGAGGCACCATGGAGAGGGGTGGAAGCCGATCCGTGAGGCGCGCGGGCACCAGGCGCCAAGGGTTTCCTCGCGCCAGACAGGAGGCGTGTGGAGTCGGCGGCCGTGCCACAACGTGCCAGTAGAGGCGGTAAACAGCGGTCAGCAAAGGATCCGATGCGGCAGCCCGACCGGCGCCTTTCGCGGCTGTTTCCGCAGGTCAGCAACGATGCCCCCGCAAGTGCCGGGTGATTCCCAAGCTCAGAGCGCGGGTTCGATTCCCGTCACCCGCTCCATAACGAACCCGCCTAAGCGTCCCGTGCCACATCCGTGCCAGATGCTGTGGAGTCCGCCGCGTCACGCCGCTGCCGGACGAGCCGGTCGAGGCCGGCCGCGCCCTCCCGCTGACGCTCGACGTCCGAGTGCTGATAGATCAGCGCGGCTCGCTCGGTCGACTGTCCGGCCCGCACCATCGTGTCCTTGAGCGTCGCGCCGGAGCGGGTCGTCAGTGTGCCCGGTGTGCCGAAGGTCGTAGAAGCGGAAGCCATCGGGGAGACCGACCTTCGTACGGGCGGTACGCCACTTCCGGCGGAAGGTGGACCGCCGGAACGGCTTGCCCATCTCTCTCCCCCCCCACACGAACAGAAGTCCGTCCGGGCCCTTCTCGGCGTACCAGTCGAGGTGCCGTCGAAGGTCAGTCCACACAAAGGCCGGCAGGACGACGAGCCGCTTGCCCGCTTCCGACAACCAGTAGCAGGTCGACGGAGACGGGGTAGGCCCACGCCTTCCATCCGGTCTGTCTTCGCGCTACGACGGGGCGCACTTTCCAAACCCGGACAGCATGAAGATGCCTCGATTCGTGCCTGCCTGAGCCTTGACTTCATCCGTCACTGGCCCCGCCTCAACCATGGCATCCCACACACCGTGCTTGAGGAGCGCCCCGTCTTTCACCGATTCTGCACTGCCCTTTAGCCGCCAACCGCGATCTTGTAGTCGGCTCACGACGCGCAGTAGTTCGAGCTTGCTCAAGACCTCACGTGAAAAGCCAACCGCGTAGACCACGCATGCTTCCTGGCCCGCAGGGCTCTTGGGAAGCACCAGCTCTCCGATGCTCTCGGAGGCATGGCGGAAGTCGCTCCGCACTTGCTCACTGCTCTTCTTCCCCGTCGGTGGCAACGACGACGTTGCTGTGGCAGGCGCTGACGCCTGATGACTTTGCGACGTCGCTTCCGTCGCAGCACCCCCACAGCCGACCAGCACCAGCGTCGCCGCTACAGCGCCCATGGTCGTCAGGTATCTACGCCCTCCCATAGCCCGCCCCTCTTGATTCGCATCAGGTACAGCGCACCAGATGTGGGCCGGATTCTGTCATCACGCCGTGCGACCTCACACGTCAGCTCTGGACCCACGCTCCCGAGGCACTGAGGGCGCACCTGGCAGTCGCCACGTCAAGACCGAAGCAGTTGCTGACATCAGCACCTGACACCAACAGGAGCGGACAGCGGCGGTTACAGCCGATCTTCGGTGCCCCCACGGGCCAGTGAACCGGCTGCGTCTCATGGCGTAATAGGGATGCGCGACCGACCTGATAAGGATGAGGACCAACCTCAAAGCCCATGTGAGGCCGTGCCCCATCCGTGCCCGATAGACCGGGAACTCACGGGGAATCGCGGTCATCAACAGACAACGTGCACGACGAAGGCCCCCGACCGATGGTGCTGGTCAGGGGGCCTTCAACCTGCGTGGTGGGTGTGGGATTTGAACCCACGGTGACTTGCGCCACGACGGTTTTCAAGATTGTTGGCCGACTGCATCGGCGCCCAGATCCGCAGGCAGGTGAGCCACCACCAGGCTGATGGCATCCTCAGCCGTCGCTACCTCTCCGAGGCGGGTCGCGTGACCGGCCGTGTAGACGCTGTATGGCGGCTCACCCAGCACGACATACGGCAGATCATCAATCGGAGGGTACGGCGCTGCTGTACCGACATGGAGACCTTGCCAATCGTCTATTGGATGCAAGATCGTACGTCCATGCCCGAGGCCCCTGATGTTGAGACCGCGTGGACATGGCTGTTGGAGCGTCGGCCAATGACCCGAGGCTGGTTCGACGATACGTTGCCGCCCATCGCGGCTGCCGCATACGCGGAGCCCGTGCTACGCACCCTCTTCCTTCCGTGCGGACATGAATGCCTTGGGCAAACAGGGGAACTGGGAGAGCCGGACCGAGGCCAAGGTTCCCGCCCCGGAGGAGATCGCGGCCCGTCTCGGCATCGGGGAGGGCGACCTGTGCGTCCGCACTGTGTACGAGTTCCTCGCGGACGGCAGGCCGGTGCAGTTGTCCACGAGCTGGGAGCCGTACGACCTCACCGCCGGCACCCTCGTCGTCCTCCCGGAGGGAGGGCCTCACGCCGGGGCGGGCGTTGTGAACCGCATGGCCGAGATCGACATCACGGTCAGCCACGCGGTGGAGCAGCCAGAACCCCGGCAAGCGACCGCGGAAGAAGCCTCGCTCCTGGGCATTCAGAAGGCCGCACTGGTCACACGCATCCGCCGGACGTACTACAGCGACCAGGGGCAGCCCGTGGAGACGGCGGACATCGTAGTCCCCGCCGCTCTGTGCGAGATCATCTACGAGGTACCCATCAGTCGCTTACGAGGGCAGTCCCGCACCGCACCACTGTGCACCAGATGCGCACCAGATGCGCACCAGAACAGCCGGTCAACAGCGGTCAGTGCGGGCTACCTCTCGACCGCCCAGCAGGGTCGTAAGGGCACTGTTCCGGCAGCTCAGGGCCCCAATCAACCTCAAACGATCAGTGATTCCCAAGCTCAGGGCGCGGGTTCGATTCCCGTCACCCGCTCCACGACGAAGGCCCAGGCCAGGGACGCGATCCCCAACCTGGGCCCTTTTGTTGTCCAGACCGGTTCAGGCGTCGCGCACCACCTCCGCACCACCTTCCCCCTGTTTTGCCTGGTCGGGACACTTGGCCCGCTGCTCTCGCACCTTGCGGTCCAGCCCCTCGGCCACTACGCCAATCTGCGCGGACTCTTACAGATGAAGGTCTGTTTTCGACCTACCGTTGGCATATTTCGCTGATGCTCCTCCACGGCCTCTTCACCGTGGGTAGCGTTCCCGTCACATGCCGCCGCGCGGTCTATCCGTGACGGTCCCGGCATCCGACAGCACGCACTGATGAGGAGTGAGCGCAGCGATGGCCAATGTGGAGATCTCCCTGAAAGAGTCCATGACATCGATCGCGGGGGCGCTGGGGGTGGCGCTCGTTGACTACACGAGCGGGATGGCTCTGGGCACGCTGGGGGGCGGCAAGGATCTCGATCTGTCGGTGGCAGCGGCCGGCAACACGGACGTGATTCGCGCCAAGGCCCGCACCATGGAGCACCTCGGGATCAAGGATGACATTGACGACATCCTGATCACCCTCGGCAGCCAATACCACCTGATCCGGCTGCTGAAGGGCCGAGGGGGCAACGGCCTCTTCCTCTATCTCGTCCTCGACAAGGCCAACGCCAACCTGGCCATGGCCCGGCACCAGTTGCGACGCATCGAGGCAGACCTCGAGTTGTAGCGCGGTGACGATCCTCTCGCCTCCGGCTACCCACGAGTTGAAAGTATCTTCAATTCGCGAGATCCCGATGAGGTCAACCCTCTGTAAGGGGCCGCCCGGAGGCGGGAGGGTCGGTTCGTAATCGTCAAGTCACGGGAGCGATCACATGCAGGTACCGCTGTACCAGGCCAAAGCGGAGTTCTTCCGCATGCTCGGGCATCCCGTCCGCATCCGGGTGTTGGAGCTCCTGCAGAACGGCCCGGTGCCGGTGCGCGATCTACTGACAGCGATCGAGATCGAACCGTCCAACCTGTCCCAGCAGCTGGCCGTGCTGCGGCGGTCGGGAATCGTGGTGTCGATCCGCGACGGCTCCACCGTCAGCTACGCGCTCGCCGGCGGTGACGTCGCGGAACTGCTGCGCGCGGCCCGCCGCATTCTCACCGAATTGCTCGTCGGGCAGCATGAACTGCTCGAGGAACTCCGGCAGGCCGACGTGTGAGCCCAATCGGCCCCAGTGCTGTCAGGCCCTTTGAGGCTTGATCCGCTTTGACGGACACCAGGAGGAGTCTTTCACGGGCTATCTTTCGTGATCACGAAGGACAGCCCCGCCGCTAGCGCGGCCGCACCAACAACCCACAGGCGTTTGTGCCCAACTGTCCGACTGTTGGGGTGAGGCGGTGACCTGCGGGAACATGCCGGACAGCCCAAAGATCAGCTGGGTCGTTCACGTGCGGTGGGTGTGGGATTTGAACCCACGGTGACGTCGCCGCCGCCACGGTTTTCAAGATTGCTCAGGGGTTGCTCGCCCATACCGCTGGACCGACCTCCGGGTTACAGTGCACGCCGATCCGATCGGACCGGCGGCAAGGAGAACCAGGTGGCGATGACCTCAGGCGGTGACCTTGGCCCTCTGCCGTCGCTGGGTGGAACCGCAGAATTCCGTCCGATTCCGGGTGCCCCGGCCGGCCTCATGCGTCGCTGTGCCGCGGTCGCCGTTGACCTTCCCATCGCCGTGGCCGCCGTTCTGGGCCCACTTCTTGCCCTGGACCGGACACTCGAGGCTCTCGCTGTAACGGGTGACCCGGCGCGAACCATTTGGCGTGCTGCGGCCGTTGCGTGGCTCCTCGCCTCCGTTCTGGGCTACTCGCCGGTGTGCGTCTCACGCTGGGGCGGCACTCCGGGCAAGCGCGTGATGGGGATGGAAGTGATCCGCGCAAGTGACGGCGCACGGCTCGACTACGGCCCCGCAGTGCTGAGACATGTCACGAATCTGGTGGCCAACGCTGTGCCTGTGTTTCTTGTCGCCAACATGTCCTCGATCACCCTCAGCCCGAACCGTCAGGGCATCCACGACAAGACAGTCGGCAGTGAGGTGATCCACCGCAGGTGAGGGGTTTCGCCCCACCACGCTCCTGAAGCGGTGGTCCGCTGGGGCGCCCTCGGTCTTCGATCGAACGGTCAAGTTCCTCGTCTCGGGGGCACCGGACCGTTCCTCGTGGACCGCGAGAACGAGCGGCTGATCCGGACTGCCACCAGCCGGAGCGTGCGCCCACAGATCGCCGACTACGAGCGTCGCCTACGACGAGAGGTCCACGCCCGGAACGCGGCGGTGAAGCGGGCCGAGCGCGGTGAAGGTGGCTGAACCCCTGGGCCGCACATCGATTCAGGCGTCGTGCACCACCTCCGCACCACCTGCCCCCTAGAGCCGCTTCAGGTTCCGGTCCAGGATCGCCCGGAGCCGGTCCACGTCCGCGGGGTCCTGTGCCCCCCGCTTGGGCAGCACCGCGACTCCGGCCGCGCGCTCGCCGCCCAGCAGCACGAAGAGCCTGGGCGTCTCCAGGTACTCCCGGAACACCGTCCATTCGATGGTGAAGGACACCCGCTCGCCGGTGCTGACCGCGCCGCGATCGTCGGCCACCATGTGGCACTGCCCGTACGGCTCCACGATGCTGAACATCCGGCGGGCCATGGTGCGTAGCCCCCGTGCGGTGCCCCAGGACACGACTGCCACGGAGAGCACCAGTGAGATGATCCACACGGGCAGCGCGGCATCGCGGAGCACCGCGTAGACGACCACAGTGGCCGTCGCCACCAGCGGTGCCAGCAACACCTGGGCGCGGCCCGCCGGTGTCCGGCGGGCTCGCGCGCGGAGCGCCTCCTCGAAGTCCGCGGCCGTCGGCCGGTAGACGAACTCCACGGCCGTGCCGCGGTCTGTGTCCTGATGCGAGCAATCCCCGCCCCTGGTGTCCATGAGCGGGGATCTTATGGGGTGCTCGGCGGATTGCCCGGCCGCGATCCGCCGGACATCCCTGGTCGGGACGCTTGTGCTTGGGGATCGCGGCGCAGGTGTCGCCGATGGTGTGGCCGGATGCCGGTCCGTCGAGCAGGTGCCAGGCGCCGGAGGCTTCCTGGGACTGGAGGGCGTACTCGGCTTCGTTCACGCGTCGTGGCGAACACGTCGATGACCACGTGCAGCGGGCTGAGAGGCTACATCCGCGAAAACAGTGCGAGGGGGCACCACATGACACCGCAGGGAACCATCACGGTAGAGCACATGGACGGCTCGGCAGCAGCACAGGCTGAGGATGCGTTCAGGCTGATCTATGCCGAGGTGTTCGCGGAACCGCCGCACAACGAGACCGCTGACGACGTCGCAGCCACCTTCCGGCGTTTCCGCTCCCAGACCCGCAAGCCCACTTTTCGCGCCGCCTTGGCCCGTACCGAGGACGGCGAGCCGGTCGGCATGGCATACGGCTACCCGGTCGAGCGTGACACAGGGTGGTGGGACGAACTGACCGAGCCCGTGCCCGACGACATGCGGCGCGAGGACGGGCACCGCACCTTCGGCCTCATGGAACTTGCCGTACGCGGACCCTGGCGCGGGCAGGGTGTCGCGCGGCGTCTGCACGAGACCCTGCTCAACTGCATCGAGGCCGAACGGATGCTGCTGAACGTCCACCCGGACAGCAAGGCAGCGTCGGCCGCCTATCGGGCGTGGGGCTACCTCAAGATCGGCGAGGCGCGCCCGTGGGAGGGCCCGGACCTCTATGACGTCATGCTGCTCGACCTGCGCACATAACGACTACGTACAAGTCAACTTCTCGGCCGTAAACGACCGAGCTTGTTGACTCTGTCGTGTACGCCTTGTCGCGCTCCCGACTGCCCCCTACGACAGGGCGGTCACGGGTCGCATCTACCAGCCAGGGAGGTTAAGACCTTTGTGGTACGGGTCCGTTGACGAGAACCCACGCCGAGCGTGCGCGGTTGCGCACGTTGACCCCGGCGACGTGGTCGGCGGGGCCAGCGAGCCCACACCGACGACAGCAGAAGGTGTCCCGGCAGGGACGGTTGTTCCTCGCCGTGTGTCCGCACCGTGGACACATCTGCGAGGTGTGGTGGGCGTCCACCGCGATCACGGGTACCCCGGCCCGTTGGGCCTTGTACCGGATGTGTTCTTCGAGCTGGTGGAACGGCCAGGAGGAGAGCGCGGCCCGCTGGTCGCGGGAAGGCCGTACCCGGTCACGGATGCCGCTCAGTTCTTCGAGAGCGACACCGCGTCCGGTGCGTTGTGCGACGGCCACGATCTCCTTACTGATCTTGTGGTTAACGTGCGCGGCGTGCCGGGTCTCTCTCTTTGCCCGCCGCTTGGCACGGCGGGTCGCGGAGCGGGTCTGTTTCGCCTGCAACTGGGCCCGCTTGCGGGCGTGCCAGCGCCGGTACCGGCCAAGACGGCGGCCCTGGTAGTTGTCCCCGTCGCTGGTGGTGGCGAGGTTGGCAATCCCTCGGTCCACACCGATCCAGTCCACCGGATCTGTAGGGAGTGGCGCTTCGGGGATCTCACAGGTGGCGATCAGGAACCACATGCCGCCACGGTGGACGAGATCCGACTCGCCCCGCCGGTACTTCGCCAGCATCGCCAACTGGCCGGGATGACCCGTGTACCGGACGGACTTGATCCGCCCCCTCGTAGTCCAGATGGACACCGTGCGCGCGTCGTGTTGCCACGACAGGATCCGGTCGTCGTAAGGCTGTGCCGCATCGGGGCGGAACACGATCGGCTTCGACTCCGCCCGCCTGCGCCGCTGCGCCCCCTCGGGGCCGAGGTTCCCCGCCCGGATGTTCGCACGCAACGTCGTGTAGGCGTCCACGACTTTCTTCACCGTACGGACAGCCGGTTGGGCAGCGAGCCCGAACTCCGCCTTGAGACGGGCGTAGACAAGCTTCTGCAACTCGTTGCGGGACGTGGTACCCGTCTCGTACGCCACCACCGATACAGCATCGGCCGCCCCGTTGCACACGGGCAGGGTCGCAGCCAAAGCCGCCGCCGCATCGGGCGACGGCAGCAGCTTCACCTGCACCACGACCCTCACCCCTTCAACCTAGACCCGACCACTGACAACAGCCGAAAGCACAGGTCACACCAGCTACGCAGAGCACTCCGCCGCTTCGCGGCTCCGGCCCGAGGACCCATTCCTCCCCGGCCTGAAGGCCGGGGCATCCTGGGAGAAATGCAGGTGAACGCGCATCGAGGGGGAAGCCCGCTGTGGCCAAGGCAGCAATTGCCTGGCCAGAACGTCGCGCAGCCTCCACGATGGCCGCATGGACCGGTTGCAGGACAGCGCTTGGCAGTACGTGGCGGAAGTACTCCACGCCGGGGATCTCCCCATGGTCGCTGCGCACGCGCTCATTGATGGCCATGACTCCCCTGCCCTGCGTGAGCTGGCCGGCCTGCCGCGCCGGAGCGATGCCGCTGAGGTCCGCGAGCTGTACGTCCAAGCTCTGGATGGGCTTGACGTGCCCCTTCCAGACGAGGAGACGGCTGGCCGACGTCTCCTCGTGAGCCTCGCGTTCGGTCTGACGCAAGGCGAGCTGAGCTCCAAGGATGTGGCCGACCGGCTATCGATGACGGTCGCAGCTCGCACCAAGGAGGAGACGCGGTTTCTCTCCATCGCCGCCGACTACAGCGAATGGATCGGACCGGACGACCGCCCGGTATGGGAACACGATCTACAAACCGCAGCCCACTCTTTGACGGCCTCCACCGACCTTGCTCCAGCATCGGCGCACCAGGTTCGCGGCGTAGTCGGCCAACCCACCTGAGTCGCGCCCTCGTGCCAGACCCGTGCCGGCCCGCTGCGGCTGGGGCAGTCGGCTCACGGCCCGGCGTGCCAGTCCCGCTCCGGATCGACTGCGTCGAATACGCTGCGAAGACGTCCAACCCGGCGTCCTTGACAACGCGTACGCACAAGGGAATGGGGCCCGGTGGCGGCCCTCCACGACGGCCCGGACGGCGCAGTTGCCGGATGCAGGAAGGGGTGTGACATGAGGTCCCCAGGCGTGCACCTACGGGAGATCACCGACGACAACCGGGATGCCGTTCGTGCCCTCCGCGTCCGACATGACCAGAAGCGGTTCGTCGCCTCAGTGTCCAAGTCGCTCAAGGAGGCGGCAAAGACGCCGGAGGCCAATCCCTGGTACCGCGCCGTGTACCGCGGCGACGAGCCGGTCGGTTTCGTGATGCTGTCGTGGAAACCGCCGGGTGGTCCTTTCAAAGGGCAGTACTTCCTCTGGCGGCTCCTCGTCGACAAGCGGTACCAGGGGCGAGGGATCGGCCGGGAGGCGCTCACGCAGATCGCCGACCTGGTTCGCGCGGACGGCGCCACCGAGCTGCTGACCAGCTACGAGCCCGGCGACGGCGAACCGTGGCCCTTCTACCGGAAGTTCGGGTTCGAGCCCACCGGGGAGATCGACGACGGCGAGATCGTTCTGCGGCTCACCTTCCCCGCCGGGTGAGTTCATGCAGTGCCGAGCACCGAAGTACACATCACTCGATATCACCGCAACACTTTCCTGACCGCAGCAACGCAACTTCGCGACGTCAGCCGCAAGGAGTTGCTGACCTCAGCCGCCGTCGTGCACCTGGACCGAGTGCGAATGCCGGTCGGCATGTGTCGCGGGCGGGATGCTCTGCTCGTACTGGAAGACGTTGTGGGGGTCGTACTTCGCCTTGATCTCGCGCAGCCGGTCGAAGTTGGGTCCCCAGTAGGCGGTTTCCCAATCAGCCGTTCCGATGTTCGGCACGTTGACGTAGGCGCCGTTCACGTAGGGCCGCAGCGCCTGGCCGAACTCGGCGATCCAAGCCTGGGCCTTCGGGGTGATCGCGTCACCGTTGCCTGCTTGTCCACGGGTCCCCCAGCCGGCGCCGGGCTCGGAATAGAAGAGCGCGTCGCGATGCGGGAACGCCGTGCCGCCGCGGGGGCTCCTCCTGACCGCCCCGCCGAAGGCCTGGGTGAAGAAGTTGCTGTCGTCCGAGGGGGCGTCCTGCATGAATTCGGCGATCAGGCTGATCGCTTTCTCCGGGAACGGCTCGGTGGTGAACTGCGAGAAGAACTTCCAGTTCGCGGGCTCGTCCTCGGTCGGAATCTGGAATCCCGCATATACGTCGCCCCAGCTACCGACCTGCACCGAGACATCGGGCGTGCCGACCGACAGGATCGGGGCCAGCAGATCCTTCGCCTCTGCCTCCGCCCCTTCCACGAGAACCCCGAACAGCAGGATCTCGCCTCTGTGGATCTCGAGCTGGGTTCCGAGGCGGTCGTCGGCTCCCGGTGCCGTACGCTGCCATGCGTCGAAGACCCCATGCAGGTCATTGAGGCCGTCCCACGTCGCTTGCACATAGGCGACGCTCCTCAGCGGACTCACCTCATAGGTGAGTGAGGTGACGATCCCGAAGTTGCCGTTTCCCGCCCCGCGGAGCGCCCAGAGCAGGTCCGAGTGGTTCCGCAGGTCTGCCGTGATCACCTCGGCGCTGTCGTCACCCGAGGCGACGACGATCTCAGCCGCCTTCAGGCTGTCGCACGCCATGCCGAGGTAGCGGGTGAGGAAGCCGAAGCCGCCGAGCGTCGCACCGGACAGGCCTACGCTGCCCTCCGTTCCGGTCGTGACCGCAAGGTCCTTCTCCGCGAGCGTGGTCACCGCTTCCAACTGGTTGAGCCCGGCGCCGACTGTCGCGGTACGAGAGTCGGTGTCGATGTCGGTGTCGATGTCGACCGACTTCAACTCGCTGACGTCGATCACGATGCCGTTGTCCACGTTCGACCAGCCCTCAAGGCTGTGGCCACCGCTCCGCACCCGCAGCGCGACGCCATTCTGCCGCGCCCACGTGAGGGCGTTGACCACGTCCTGGGTCTCCCGGGCGTAGACGATGACCAGCGGATAGTGAACGAAGAGCTCGTCCCAGCCGAGGCTCGCATTCGCGTACCCGGGGTCGTTGGGGCGGACGATGCGGCCGGTCAGCTCCGCCGGCTCGCGTTTCGCGCCTTTGGGCCTTTCGCTCGCGGCGCTCGCGGCGCTCGCAACCGGGACGCCTGATGCCGTAATACCCGGGACAGCGACCGAACCGGCGCCTGCGGCCGCCGTCCCCTCGGGCCGGTCGCGACGAGGAAGATCGTGCATCGTCCGTATTTTCTCGACCGGGCTACGCCAGTATTCGGCCAAGGTAAATCTTGTCAGCCGACCGGCGCATGAATTTTCCCGACACGCTAATTGAGGACGTTGGCGACACGCTGGAGGAAGATGCGCGTGAGTGGGCATGAATTGGCCCAGCACGGCGCCCCTGTTCATACCGGCAGTTGCCGTCCTGGCCGCACTGTCGGCCGCGACGCCGGGACGCGGAAGCCGCGCCCGTGACCGCTCCCGAGGCACGTCGCTCCGACTCCGCCGACGCGGCCACAAGGCGGCGGCCGACCGCGGCGCATGACGGGGCGGGGCCGGCTGGGCTGGGCTGCGCCGACGCGCTACGGTGACCTGCGTCACATCTGCGGTCATGAAAGGAATCGACCGGCACCGGACAGGTGCGGGACGTGGAATCCATGCTGGGGCACGAGCTTGCCCGGGCCCGAGAGGCCCGCTTCGAGGCGCTGATGCGCGTGGTGATGGAGCCGCTGCACCGATACCTGTTGCGCCGGGCGGATGGCGGCGCGGTCGACGACATCCTCGCGGAGACGATGCTTGTGCTCTGGCGCCGTCTTGAGGACGTGCCAGGGCCAGGGCCGGGTCCGGGTCCGGGTCCGGGTCCGGGTCCGGGTCCGGAGATCGACCCTGACGATGTGCTGCCCTGGTGTTACGGCGTCGCACGCGGTTGTCTGGCCAACGTACGCCGGGCGGAGCGGCGTCGGCTCCGGTTGGTGGAGCGGCTGGCTCGTACCGCACGGCCGCCCGGGCCCGCGGAAGCCGACCACGCCGAACTGCACGCCGTACTCGGCACGCTCGGCAGCCTGGACCGTGAGGTGGTGCTGCTCTGGGCGTGGGAGGAACTGCCGCCGCGCGCGATCGCCGAGGTGACCGGGCTGACTCCCAACGCCGTCAGCATCCGGTTGCACCGGGCGAAGAAGAAACTTGCCGCGCTGCTCGACCGAAAGAACGGCGGCCCCGCCGGACATGGCACAGGTGAAGGAAGGAGCAACCGGTGAACAACGACGAACTGCTCGCCCGGCTGAGGGCCATCGACCCGGCACGGACCTCTCACGCTCCCTCACCCGACCTCGACCGCCTCCTGGAGGCCACCATGACCGCAGACACCAAAGCCCGGACCACCAACGACGGCTCGGCCGGACGCCGCCGACGCCTGGTGCTTGCCGCAGCAGCAGCCGCAGTGCTCGCAGCGGGAGGCGGCATCGCTTGGGGAATGGCGGCGACCGGCAGTTCGTCGTCCTCGGCATCCTCGCCGTCCTCGCCGTCCTCGCCGTCCAAGGCCGACCCGGTGATCCTCACCGTCCCGGAGGCACCTGCCGCCAAGTGCGCCGCGGTCACGGTCGACGTACTGGGCAGCATGCAGACCGCGTTCGAGGGCACGGCGACCTCCGTCAAGGGCGACCGGGTCGAACTCCGCGTGGACCACTGGTACCGCGGCGGGGACGCCTCCGTCGTCCGGCTCCAGAACGACACGGAGATGGTCCCGCTGCTCAGCGGGGTGGAGTTCACAGTCGGTCGGCACTACCTCGTCACCGCCAACGAAGGCCGAGTCACCCTGTGCGGCTACAGCGCCGAGGCCGACCCGCAGCTGCGCGGCCTCTACGACAAGGCGTACACGCGGTGAGCACACCGGGGCGGCGATCGTTCCGTGCTTGGCACCAGTCGGCGTCTACGGCCCTGCCCGCGCAGTAGTCGTGCGGCGGGACTGGTGCCCCCAGGGTCTCCGTGCCCGATGCGTGCCGATGCGTGCCGATGCGTGCCGATGCGTGCCGATGCGTGCCGATGCGTGCCGATGCGTGCCGATGCGTGCCGATGCGTGCCGATGCGTGCCGATG